>NZ_JBJMLX010000490.1:0-6754 GCF_045805085.1 Niastella sp. | reverse complement strand
CTTACCCGCGGGGGATACGATCTATATTCCAAATAAAGCAGCGCCCGATTGGCAGGTGCTGTATGGCCAAACCAATGCCAGTTCATTTTTAGGTTCTATTGCTACAATAGGAGTGAATCAGTTGGCCACCACACCCGCCTCCTCTTATACTTATGCATTGCCCGGGCGGTTGGCCGGGTTGAATGTGATGCAGACCAGTGGCTTTTATACGCCGCTAACGGGCAGCCTTACCAGCCGCGACATCTTTGTAGGGAACATTCCCAACAATACCAGCGGCGCGGGCCCTACTGATAATACCGAATTCAATATTCAGCTCAGAGGGCACAATGCCAGTGCCGGGCAATCGCCCATCGTAGTAATCGACGGCGTGCAGCGCGAGTTGTATTCGTTAGACCCCGAAAGTATTGGCTCGGTGAGTGTGTTAAAAGATGCGTTATCGACCATTTTACTGGGCCAGAACAGCGCCCGCGGCGCGTTGATAGTAACCACCAAACAACCGGTGGCCGGTCCGCCGCGCGTAGCATTTACCGCAGAAACGGGGGTACAAACGCCTTTACATTTGCCAAAACCATTGCCCGCTTACCAATATGCCTATCTGCTTAATGAAGCCTTGTTGAACGACAATAAAACGCCTGCCTACAGCGCGGCCGATTTTGCTGCTTATCGCGATCAAAGCGATCCTGCAGGCCATCCGGATGTGAACTGGTACAAGACCATTTTACGCGATCATTCCAGCATTAACCGGTATAACCTCCATATAACCGGCGGTGGTAATACTGCCCGGTACATGGTAGGGTTGAATTATATGAACCAGAACGGGCTGTTTGTAACAGACGATGCCAACTCCTATAACACAAATGCGCAGTTGAAACGGTATACGATCAATTCGCGGATCGATGTGGACGTGAACAGGAATTTCAATGCGCAGTTACAGGTGTTCGGCCGTTTGCAGGATGGCACCCAGCCCGGCGCCACTACGGCTGCCATTTTACAGGGTTTGTTAACCACGCCCAACAATGCGTATCCCATTTACAATCCTAATAAATCATTTGGCGGCACGGCCAATTATAACCAGAACCTGCTGGCGCAAACCATTGCTTCGGGGTATATGGCCGATCATGTGCACGACGTGCTGGTTAACCTCGATCTGAATTACAAACTCGACAGCTGGGTAAAGGGCTGGTGGGCAAAAGCAAAAGGCAATGTGAGTGTACAGGAAGCCAGCAACCAGGACCGCAGCAAACAGGCGCCGGTGTTTTCGCGATCCATCTCCACCACCGGCGATACGGCCTATCATCGGTATGGCAGTACGGTAAACCAGGTAAACAATTTCACCAACACCACCTGGGCGCGATATCGCTTTGTGCAGTTGTCAACCGGCTATAACCGGCAGTTTGGCGATCATACGGTGGGCGCCCAGTTGTTGTTCGATCAAAAGAATGTGTTGCTGAACTACGATATCCCTTCGGAGCTGACCAATTATGCCGCAAAGGCCAATTATAATTATGCAGAAAAATACTTTATAGAAGGCGCGCTCAACTACAGCGGCTACAACCGGTATGCACCCGGTAACCAGTACGGTCTTTTTTATGCCGGTGGCGTAGGCTGGAACATGGCAAAGGAAAACTGGATGCAAGCTGCCTCCCCTTGGCTCAATCAACTGAAATGGCGCGTTACATATGGCCGCACCGGTAATGCCAACGTAGACAATTATGGTTATTATGTCTGGCGCCAGCATTATACGCAGGTAGCAGGTACGTATCCCATTGGCAGCAATTATCCCAATGGCGCTGGTTTGGGTGAACAGGGTGTTCCCGGCAGCCAGGTGCTCGCCAACATCAATGCCACCTGGGAAAAGGCCGATAAACTGAATGCAGGCGTTGACATGGCTTTCTTTAACAGCCGCCTGTTGGTAACGGCAGACTATTACCACGAACGCTATTTTGATGTAATGCAAACGCGGGGCCGCAGCATTGCATTGATCGGCTCTGCTTACCCCGTAGAAAATATCGGGATCGATCTGTACGAGGGGGGTGAATTATCCCTTACGTACCAGGACCACATCAGCAGCCTCAATTATTTTGTTACCGGCAACGCCTCCCTGCAACAATCGAAAGTGATCTTTATGGATGAACAATACCAGGCGTATCCCTGGAATGTACATACCGGTCATCCTGTTGGGCAGCGATATGGATTGATTGCCGACGGCTTGTTACAAACAGGCGCCGAAGCCGCCGCCGCGCCTACCATTGCAGGCTATACGCCCCATGCCGGTGATGTCAGGTACAAAGACCTCAACAACGACCAGGTGATCGACCAGTTTGATGTAGCGCCCATAGGGAAGGAGCGGCCAATGATCTATTATGGCCTCACGGCTGGCATCAACTATAAAGGGATAGAAGCAGGCATTCTGTTGCAGGGGGTGGCCCACCGCGAAAATTATGTGGGCAGTAACGCCCTCGATGCCGGTTTCCAGGGACAGAACAACGGTTATTCGCAGGCCTATGAACAGGCGCTGGGCCGCTGGATCCCTGAAACAGCTACAACGGCCATGTACCCCCGGTTGACTGCAGGAGGTAATGGTTATAACTATGCACCGCTGTTTCAATCGAGTTCGTTCTTTCTTCGCAATGGTAACTATATCCGCATAAAGAATGTAGAGTTGGGCTACAACCTTCCCTACAGCTGGATGCGAAAGCTAAAGCTGCGCGGCGTAAAGATCTTTGCCAATGCCCAGAACCTGTTCACGCATGCCGCTTATAAGGGCATTGATCCGGAAGTGCCGTTCCCCAGTTATCCCATGCAAAAAGTTATCAATACCGGCATCACTGTAAAACTGTAAACACCATGAAGCAACTTCTTTATATAACCATTGTACTGTGTTTGGTTGGCGGCGTGTTCAGCGCTTGTCGCAAGGCGTATGAGACGGTGCCGCTGGGGCAGCAAATAACATCCGACCTGGCGTTTGATCCCCGCGATTCGCTGGGCGTACAGGCCATGACGTATTTGCTCACTACCTATCAGCAGGCTTTTTATAACGGTCATAACCGGATCGGCGGCAATTACCTCGATGCGGCGAGTGATGATGCCGTGGCCTCTGCCTCCGGCATTCCTGCGGTGCAGGCCATCGCCACCGGCGCTTATTCAGCTACGCTCTCCAATGCAGATGATAACTGGACGCGCAGCTATACGGCCATCCGCAATGCCACCGTGTTTATTGTGAATATAAACCGCGTGCCCATGATCGAAAAGCTGCCCAACGGCCAGCCCGCCCGTGCCGCCTATCGCAGCGAAGCCCGCTTTTTAAGGGCCTGGTTGTATTTTCAACTGGTAAAGCGATATGGGGGCGTTCCCCTGTTGGGCGATTCCATCCGGCAAATAACAGATAATATCCAGTTACCGCGCGCCAGCTTTAGCGACTGTATAAATTATATAGTAAGTGAATGCGATAATATAAAGGACAGTCTGCGTACAGCCGCCATGGTTACCCCCAATACCTATGGCCGCATTACGCAAGGGGCCGCCATGGCGTTGAAAGCGGAAGTGTTGTTGTATGCGGCCAGTCCGTTGTTTAACGGCGGCAATATCGACGCAGGCAATGCGCTCACCGGTTATCCCGGTTATGATGTCAATCGCTGGAAGCTGGCCGCCGATGCCGCCAAAGCCATCATCGATGGCGGCGCCTATAAACTAATGCCCAATTTCAACGACGTATTCGTAACCCAGGCAGCGCCTGTGGGACCCAATACCGAGATCATCTGCTGGATGCAGGTGGGTACGCCAGACAACAGGGTAGAACAGTCGAATGCACCGGTTGGTTATACGTCTGCCGGCGGCAACGGCGCTACCAGTCCAACCCAAAACCTGGTCGATGCCTTTGGTTCCGATTCAGGGTATGCCATCACCGATCCCGCAGCACACTTTAATGCGAATGATCCCTATGCACACCGTGACCCCCGGTTCGCACTGACGATATTTCACAATGGCTCCTTATGGTTGAACCGGTCGGTTCAAACCTATAACAACGGGCTCGACAAACCAGGCGGTACGGTGCAGCAAACAAAAACCTCGTACTACCTGCGCAAGTTCATGGGGGCGTTTGAAAGCGTGAGCAACAACCCGCCTTCCTATTCCGGTACCTACCACGACTGGGTGTATTACCGCTATGCGGGCGTTTTGTTGAATTATGCAGAAGCGCTCAATGAGTTTTCCGGTCCATCTACGGAAGTATATAACGTATTATACGCACTCAGGAAAAGAGCAGGCATTTTAACCGATGCCAGTAATACGTATGGCGTGCCACAAGGCATGAACCAGCAAACGATGCGCACGTTTATCCGCAATGAACGGCGGGTAGAAATGGCGTTTGAAGAACAACGGTATTGGGATCTCCGGCGCTGGAAAATAGCCGCACAGGTATATAACGAAGCGCCGTTGCGGGGCCTCGATCTGCAGCTGAGCAGCAGCGGCCAGCTTTTTTACAATCCCATCCAGGTGTTAAAAACGGTGTTCCGCGATCCGCAAATGTACCTGTATCCCATTCCATACAGTGAAGTGATCAAGAACAGCCAAATGCAACAAAATCCGCTGTGGTAAATACAAACCAATACTAACAAACTAACTTTTTTATATGAACAAGCTCTTCGTTCTTTTTTCAGCAGCTGTTCTCCTGCTCCCCGGCTTTTTGTTTGCCCAGGATAAAGTGGTAACGGGTATAATAAAAGACGCCAACGGGCCATTAGCCGGAGCTACCATTACCGAAAAGAAGGAACCGCAAAACGCGGTGGCGGCAGATAACCGTGGCCACTTCCGGATCAAATTACGCGGAACGTCCGGCGTATTGATTATTTCCTACCTGAATTACCAGCAACAGGAAGTGAGTGTTAAAAAAGATAACGAGGTAGAAGTGGTCATGCAGCCCTCCATCCAGGGTATGGAAGAACTGGTGGTGGTGGGTTTTGGTAAAAAGAAACGTATTACCAATACCGGCGCTGTAAGTTCCATCAACGCCGCTGAAATCCGCGACATCCCCACTTCCAGTGTACAGAATGCACTGGCCGGTAAACTGCCCGGCTTTTTTACGCAGCAGCGTTCGGGCCAGCCCGGTAAAGATGCCTCCGATTATTTTATCCGCGGGGTAAGTTCATTGAACCCCGATGGTAACCAGCCGCTGATTGTGGTGGATGATATTCAATATACCTATCAGCAACTGGCACAGATAAACGTAAATGAAATAGAAAACATTTCTATCTTAAAAGATGCCAGCACCACGGCTATCTATGGCATAAAAGGCGCCAATGGCGTGCTGGTAGTTACCACGCGCCGGGGCGCCGCAGGCAGACCCAAATTCAATGTACGGCTGGAAGGCGGCGCCCAGGCGCCGGTAAGAACGCCGAAGTTCCTGGATGCCTTTCATACGGCGCAACTGGTGAACGAGGCAAACACCAACGATGGATTGAAACCTGTCTTCAACCAAACCGATCTCGATGCATTTGAAAGCGGCAACGATCCCTACGGTCATCCCAATGTGAACTGGTACAAGGCCATCAACAAGCCTTATTCCATGCAGGCCAATAGCAACCTGGATATTTCGGGTGGCACCAATACCATCAAATATTTTATTTCGGGCGGCGCCTTTACGCAAAATGGCAGCGTACGGAATTTTTCATCCAATGCAGATGGGGTGAACAGCAACTATTTCTACAAGCGTTACAACGTGCGTTCCAACCTGGATATCCAGGCCACCAAAAACCTCAGCGTGCGGCTCGATGCTACGGTACGTTTTGGCGACATCAACCAGCCCTATGCCATGAATGTGATCGGCAATATTTATGACTTCGCTAAAATACATCCCTATTCGGCGCCCTTTATCAATCCAAATGGCAGCTGGGCGTATGCCTACGATACGCAAAACCAGTTGCCTACCATCAACGCGCAACTGGCCTCGCAGGGGTATAGCCGCGATCGCCGTACAGATTATAACGTGCTGTTGGGTTTTACCGAAAAGCTCGATGATCTTACCCGTGGCCTGTCGCTCACTGGCCGCGTAGCCTATGCCAGTGTGGAACAGAACAACCTTACCTTATTCAGAGGTTTTCCGCCCAGCTATCATTACGATCCGCGCGATGAAAGCTATCACCTGAATACAGGCGTAAGCACCGGCGGGTATACCTATGCTACCTACAGAACGCTGGGCAACACCGACCTCGACAACCAGCGCACCAATGTGCAGATCTATCTGAACTATGACCGCGTGTTCAACACCGACCACCATTTTTCAGGATTGTTGTTATGGAACCAGGAAAGTTACCGCGTTGATGTAGATAATACCGGCTTTTTACCGGTGGTAGGACAGGTGCCGCATAAATACCGCGGTTATTCGCTGAAGGTAGGGTACGACTACAAACAAAAATACCTGATCGATTTTAACGGCGCCTTCAATGGGTCTGACCGTTTTCAGGCCAACAAGCGCAACGGTTTCTTCCCCGCAGTAGGGGTGGGTTGGAACATGGCCAAAGAAGCATTTTTCAACGACGCGTTACCGGCTGTAAGTCTGTTTAAATTGCGGGCTACCTATGGGTTGGTGGGATCAGATGTAGCGCCCGGCAATCAGTATCTCTATAACCAGGTCTATAATACCGGCGGGGGCTATAGCTTTGGACAAACCAACCAGGGCGCCGGTACTATTTACGAAGGCGCGCTGGGTAATAATAATGTTACCTGGGAAAAGGCAAGGAAATTTGATGCGGGTTTT
>NZ_JBJMLX010000489.1:0-2839 GCF_045805085.1 Niastella sp. | reverse complement strand
GGTTTTGGCCGGCCGGCCAAAGTAGAGCTGTGTGTGCTCATCGACCGCCGCTTTAGCCGGGAATTACCCATTCAACCCGATTATACCGGCCGTTCCATCGATTCCATCGTATCGCAGAAAGTGAAAGTTTTCTGGAAAGAACGCGATGGAAAAGAAGAGGTTGTATTATTATAATGGACTGATTTTGACGTGTAAAGCAAGTAATTCATTTTTCCCTTAATTTCGCAGCTTGAAATGCAACTTTCAGTAAAACATCTGCTCGGTATACGGGATCTCACCCGTCAGGACATTCAGATTATTTTAGATACTGCCACCCAATTCAAGGAAGTTTTACAACGGCCTATCAAGAAAGTTCCTTCTTTGCGGGATGTTACTATCGTAAACCTGTTTTTCGAGAATTCAACCCGTACCAGGATCTCTTTCGAATTGGCTGAAAAACGCCTGAGCGCCGACACCATTAATTTTACGGCCAGCGCTTCTTCCGTTTCAAAAGGGGAGACCCTGCTGGATACCGTGAATAATATTTTGTCGATGAAAGTAGATATGGTGGTAATGCGGCACAGTGCCAGCGGCGCCCCCCACTTTCTCGCAAAACATATTCCGGCCGCCATCGTAAATGCTGGAGATGGCATCAACGAACATCCCACCCAGGGACTGCTCGATGCGTTCTCCATGCGCGAAAAACTGGGTCGCCTCGAAGGATTGAAAGTGGCCATCATCGGCGACATCATGCACTCGCGGGTAGCTATGAGTAATATTTACCTGCTGAAGAAAATGGGCGCCGAAGTAATGGTGGCAGGTCCGCCAACGCTTATTCCAAAATACATCCAGGAAGCATTTGATATCAGGGTGGAATACAACCTGCGAAAAGCACTGGAGTGGTGCGACGTGGCCAACGTGCTGCGGATCCAGCTCGAACGCCAGAACCAGGTACTGTTCTCTTCACTGCGCGAATACAGCCTGGCGTATGGGATCAACAAACGCTTACTCGACAGCCTCGATAAAAAGATCGTGATCATGCACCCCGGTCCCATCAACAGGGGCGTGGAACTGGATAGCGATGCCGCCGACAGCAATCAGAGTATCATTTTAAACCAGGTAGAAAATGGGGTAGCGGTGCGGATGGCCGCATTGTACCTGTTATCTGGTGGCCGGGAAATGACAAATTAAAGGCACAGGACAACAAGGAACCAGGTACAAGGGTTTCTTTTGTATCTTGTACCCCTGGTCTTGTATCTTATATATTAATCTACAATTATGCAACAACGCATAGCCCTGTTCCCCGGAACCTTTGATCCTATTACGATAGGTCATCTGGATATTATTCATCGCGCACTTCCCCTGTTTGATAAACTGGTAATAGGTATTGGCCGCAACTCCAATAAATCGGCTATGTTTTCTGAAGAACAACGGATGAAGTGGATCAGGGAAATATTCAGGGATAATCCCAAGGTTTCGGTGGCAGTGTACGAAGGGTTGACTGTAGAATGTTGCCGTAAGGTAGGCGCCAATTTTATCGTGCGCGGTATCCGGTATGTGAATGACTTTGAATATGAAAAGGCTATTGCCGATATGAACCGGAGCCTGGATAAGGATATTGAAACGGTATTCTTAACCTGTTTGCCGCAATACACTTCGGTAGCCTCCACCCTGGTAAGAGATGTGATCCGCAATGGCGGCGATGCCCGTCAGTTCTTGCCACAGGCCGTGTCTAAGGATATATGAGAAAGTTGACCAGTTGACCAGTTGACAAGTTGACGAGTTGACGAGGAGAAATGCAGGAGGTAGGAAGTAAGAAGTAGGAGGTTGATGGAGTTGATAAAGGGCCGAATATGAAACGAGTGGAAGATGAAATCAGTGAGGAATATTACCCGTCGCGAGTCCTTTCACGTTTTACGTTTCACGACATATTCCTTTTTTTTCAGCGTTCCATGGGCAAGCATTGTCCTTCTTCAATTGCTTACAAGTACCACTCCATATGATTTGGTTCAAGAAAGATCTCCAACTGCATGACTTCATTCACCTGGGAAAAAATACCATGGGTGAACACATCGGCCTTGAATTTACCGAACTGGGAACTGATTTTATGAAGGCGACCATGCCTGTAGATGTCCGCACCAAACAACCTTATGGGTTATTGCATGGCGGCGCCTCCTGTGTACTGGCCGAAACCCTGGGCAGTGTGGCTTCGGCGATGGTCATTGATCCCGAAAAATTTATCTGCGTTGGACTCGAGATCAATGCCAACCACATTCGGGGAGTTCGCGAAGGCCGGGTAACCGGAATTACCACACCCATACACCTGGGCGCCACCACCCATGTTTGGGATATAAAAATTTATGATGAACGCGGGAAACTGGTTTGCATAAGCAGACTAACCGTTGCTATCCTAAAAAAATAATGGATGCCCCGACTCCGCTCAGGATTTTTTCTCCCCCTTTAGGGGGCTGGGGGGTACCCCGCTGCCTTCAACACATCCACAATAGCCGGGAAAGTATTCGAAGTATATTGTTCAAATTTATCGGGAGATGCCCATTCGATCCGGGTGATCTGTTCAATAGTTTGCGGAATCAGTTGTTGATGGCCGGGCGCAGCTAATAAATACCACCAGGTTTCCTTTAATACATGGTGACCACTTTCATCATAGGTATGCCAGGTGGTAACCAGGTGTTTTTTCAGTTCCACCTGCTGCAAACCGGTTTCTTCCTGAATTTCCCGCACGGCACATGCTTCCAGGGTTTCTCCATCATCCAGTTTCCCTTTTGGCAGGTCCCATTTTCCCCGGCGAAAGATGAACAAGCCTTCCCCCGTTTCATTAAGTACCAAACCGCCGCCGGCT
>NZ_JBJMLX010000488.1:0-31599 GCF_045805085.1 Niastella sp. | reverse complement strand
TCAATGTGCTAATGTTGTCACGCAATAAGCAGATGTTGTCAAAAAATAATTCATTTCCCCAATATGAGGTGCTCTGCCTCTCTTCAACACTTTGATAAGTGTCTTAAAACTACAAATCCTTCAATGATTTGACTTGATCCCACTTCATCCTATGTCGCCAAAAATAAAAAAGCGTAAAAATCAATATGCAGATAGCTAAGCGATAAAAAGCGTATATAGGTAGTAGCAATAAACGACCATGGTTGGCAAGAGCCGCTGGTCTTTTGAGGATTGTCATTTACATATTATCTTTAAGCCCATGATCCGTACCTTAATTTTCATGGGATTAATGGCTATGAGTATGTCAAAAGCCCCATCTTGTACCCCTCCTCGTTGTGTATCCCCTTTAACCCAAACTACCCGGGAAACACTAAAACTGGTTAAGGAGCAAGTCACCAGCTCCATTAAATTGACAACTGAAAAAGTGAAGCGTAATGAAGTGGATGCTCATGTTGGAAATGAGATTATTGACAGTCTGACGGAAACCATACAACAAATCGATATGCTGATTGCTGCTTCCGTTCAACTTGAATATACAAGCGCCAAGGAAGAGATCATGCTTTTTGCCTTTCGTACCAGCCAATTTACCAGTAATACCCTGACCAACCTTAAAACTTTGGGCGACCTGTACGATATTTCAACCTATTCGCAGATCGAAACGGCCACCTTCTTCCCTGCAGATAGTTTTAATATTCCTCCTGAAAAAATAGATGAAGCCAAAAAAGCAATTGAACCGGTTGCACAACGCATTATCAGGTTCTTTGGCGACCACCCGCGTGAAAAGTTCAAGGCGGTGATCGTATGTTCCAGCACCACTGACGGCCAGGAGCGGAATGATAAGTTGGGTGAGCTGAGGGCCCGGTCTGTCGCCAACCTGTTGGCTAACCAGATGAGATCAAAAAAGGAGTTCATTCCAACTCCTGAGAGAATCCGTATTAAATGGGTGGCTCTAGAGACCGCGGTACCAGATTTCGGCAAACCCGGTATGGTATCGATCATCTGGAACCTGGTACCTGCTTCGTTATCACAATAAGCTGCAAATACTATGGGTAGCTACAATATTTTCTATATTATTTTTTCAACGCTGATGATCCTTTTAGCTCGTTATGGGATCAAAAATGCAGATGTGATGACAACTGTAATGAGCATTGTATTTTTTGTCTCCCCAAAAAAACCGTACAAAATCAAGATTTTATACGGGCTCTTAACCTTTCGTTACTTCAAATGAACATGTGAGAGTGGTCTCGTCCAGAATCGAACTGGAATATCAAGTTCCGGAGACTTGCGTACTATCCATTGTACTACGAGACCGATTATTTCAAGAACTTTTGGCCTGCTACGAGACTTAAATGGGCGGTAAATCTACATTAAAATTGCCAAATCTCCGAAAGGTTGATATTTAATACCGTAATAATGGTGAAAAACGCCCCTGTATGCCTTCGGCGGACCGGTTACACATGGATGATTTTGTATATTTTGACAAAAACGAACATACATTTTCAGTTACCCTTTACTATTGCTTTTTAAAATTACTTGGCTTATGCTGCTCCTTTTCGGTAGTGACATGATGCAGGGTTTCATACAATAATCCTGATGGGGTGGCCTGTAACTGCATTACACAGCCATAGCTGATCTGGAAGGCGCCAAATGAATCAACCAGGGGCGTGTTCGTAATATGCGACAAAATGCTTCTGATAACTCCGCCATGTGTAACGATGGCTACGGGGTGAGGCCCTTCGGCTATCCGGGTAAAACATTGCGTTACCCGGCTGTGCATTTGAATATAACTTTCTCCACCGGGAATGGCTACGTTTACAAAATCTTTCATCCAGGGATCGATCACTTGGGGCGGTATGGCATCCCAATGCACGCCTTCCCATTCTCCGCAGGCCAGTTCCATCAAATGGGGTTCCTGGTGAATGGGATGACCTGGAAATAAAAAGCTGGCCAGTTTATGACAACGAATGAGTGGACTGCTATACACATGCTCAATGCCTGGTGGCAGCACTTTTTGTATCTCGATGGCTTCTGTTTCAAAAGAATCTGTTACATCGATATTTAACTGGCCATAACAGATGCCTTTTTCAATAAGCGGTGTGGTATGTCGTATAAGATAGATCATAGAACGTAGCGCCAGATGATGATCATACATAAATAAAAACTCAACTCACTAACCTGTTGAATAGCGCCGAGGCAATCGCCGGTGTATCCTCCGATCCATTTCTTAAAATACTTTGCCAGGCTGAATGCAATATACACCACGGGTATGGTGGCCAGCAAAAATTGCCAGGGCATAAATACAAAAGGTATCAATGCGGTAATAATGGGCACCAGCAAGGCCGGGAATGTTGGTTTTTGAGCGGCTGTGGGTTTCGATTTACTGTTATCGGGATCGGTTACATACTCATAATAACGCATTACCAGCACGGGCATTAACCGGCTTAGGGAATGGGCCGCGAACAACGTCAATAAGAAGTAACGATAATTGTAGAAAATATTTATAGAAGGCGCTTGCAGATCGGGGGTGAATTTGGGCAGCTCTTTTAACAATAAGAATTTGCAGAAGAGGATAGATATCATCCCTATTACGCCATACGAACCCAGCCGGCTGTCCTTCATGATCAGCAGGATCTTTTCTTTCGTCCAGCCACCGCCAAAGGCGTCACACACATCAGCAAACCCATCTTCATGAAAGGCGCCGGTGGTTAATATACCGGCGATGATAGATGCTGCTATCGCAATATCTTCACTGATGTATTTATTAAAAATAAGAAAGGGAAGCGCGCTAAGGGCGGCTACTATCCAGCCGATCAGAGGAAAATAACGTACTGATTTTTCCAGGTAATCTGGTGAATGATCGGTGAACCGCGGTACGGGTAACCGCGTAAGGAACATCATGGCCGTAAAAAATATACGAATTTCTTTCTTCATGGGTTCGTTAGTTATTCCTTATTGCTTATGCCTGCGCTTTCAAAGCTGGCCATTTCATTCAGAAAGTTAACGGCAGCCTGGATCATAGGCATCGCTAATGCCGCGCCTGTGCCTTCGCCTAACCGCATGGATAGATGCAACAAAGGCGTAACACCCAGATGTCTTAATATTTTTTCATGACCTGCTTCATGACTGATATGGGCAAATATACAATGGTCTATGAGCGTGGTCCAACCGGGTACAGACGATTGTTGTTTGGTTACCCTGAAAATTTCATTGGCAATCAGCATGGCGGCGGTAGCAATAAAACCATCTACCAGCACGATCATGTTAAGGTGAACAGCCTCCAGATAGGCGCCGGCCATCATGGCGATCTCAAAGCCTCCAACCCGGGATAACAGGTCAATAGGTTGTTGGCATAAGGTATTCAATGCATGTTTATCATAAACCTGTTGCAGCGTGTCGATCTTTTGCTGTAATTGATCGTCGTTTAAACCGGCTCCTCTGCCGGTAAATTCAACAACGGGCAGGCCGGTTATCGCGCTCATGATGAGGGTGGCGGAGGAGGTATTCCCAATTCCCATCTCCCCAAAACCAATGCAATTGCAACCATCCGCTGCCAGCTGGCGCACGATCGATCGTCCTTTTTCGATGGCTTGCTCTGCTTCTGTAATGGTCATGGCCGATTCGTTCAAATAATTCTTTGTTCCATAACCTATTTTGGCATCGATCACATCTATGGGGTTGGAGGTGAAATCAAAATTTACACCTGCATCCACTACCTTCAGGGTTAATTGATTTTGCCGGCAGAATACGTTAATGGCTGCACCACCATAAACAAAGTTCAATACCATCTGCGCCGTTACTTCCTGTGGATAGGCGTTCACCAAACCCGTTTTCGCAATGCCATGGTCACCGGCAAACACAACAATGTGCGGGCGTGTAATAACCGGTTTTATCGTATGCTGTATCAACCCAATTTGCTGGGCTATTTCTTCCAGTCTTCCTAATGCTCCCAGTGGTTTTGTTTTATTATCGATGGTACGTTGAAGCTGTTGTTTTAGTTCTTCTCCCCTTTTCATTTGTCTGTTTTTTTAATTTTTCATTCAACCAGGTAAGAGATCGCAAAAATAAAATCCATATTCCGAAGCCTGGTCCATAGGGTTACAGGAGTCCTGTGCCTGTTGTGGCGCCTGGTAAGTGCGGTATACAATATCGCCTTTGGTAAAAGGTATGGGATGCTTAAAAACAGGACCGTCAAAAACGTAAGAATGGTATTCGCCATTTTCACCGCATACATCTACGTTAGCAGGCAGATCGCGCACAAACGATTCATCGATTATGCGGCCACAAAAACTTTGATCCAGGAATTTGGTGTTCACGCAAACGATGATGGCCTTAAAACCCAGTTGCAGGAATTCCTGCATCAGCTGAGTGGTTGGTATTTTCCATAATGGAAACACACATTGAATATCAACCGTGGCCAGTTTTTCTTCCCGGTAACGTTTCAGGTCTTCCAGGAAGATATCTCCAAATACGGCATTGCTATAGCCATTGTTTTTTAAGGCAGTCACTTTCGTCATCATCGCCTGTTCATATTCCTGCATGCCTGGTTGTTCGGGAAGCTCAATGGTATGCAGAGGTAACCCAATAGAGGCAGCCTGCGCTTCCAGTAAAGATCGCCGAACACCATGCATCGATATCCGGTCATGCGCTGCATTCACACTGGTGAGCAAACAATCAACCTGGTACCGTTTATCCTGTTGTATATAATGCAAACAGAGCGATGAATCCTTTCCACCGCTCCAATTCATATAAGATTTTATCAAAGCTGCCATCACGGAATGTTACTATTTATTTAGAACTAAAAACTCAGGGAACCCATTCACCATTGACCATTCACCATTCACGATTTAATTTCCATCGCTATCCCACTCACCATAAACACCACCTTATTCGCCTTCTGCGCAATGTACTGATTCATCCAGCCTTGCAGATCGGTGAACTTTCTGCCGATCTCGGTTTCGGCATGCATGCCCATACCCAGTTCATTGCTGATGATGATATAAGTATTATTGGTTGTATCCAGCTGATCTATTTCCAGCTTGCCTTGTTGCAAACTGGCGTCAACATCATATTTGGTATCAGTAAAGAAATTGGTGAGCCATAGCGTAACGCAATCCATCACTATTACTTTTCCTGAAAATGACAACCCACTGATGTGCTTTTCTTCTTCGATGCTTGTCCAGCGTTCATCTCGTTCAGATTGGTGGCGTTGAATGCGTTTTTCAAAATCATCGTCCCAATGGCGGGCCGTGGCTACATAAACAGGGTTATTGCTCAATTGAAGGGCCAGTTGCTGGGCATAGCGGCTCTTCCCGCTTCTCGCTCCCCCGGTTATAAATATAATTCCTCCCCCTCCACCGGAGGGGGTTGGGGGGAGGCCCCCTTTATCGGGTGTTACCATTAATAAAATATTTTTCCTTGAATAGCGTGTATTTCTGTTTTAATTCGAGCAGGCAATTACGGCAAAGGCAATCGGTATACCGTTCTTCTATAAATGATTTTTCATCAGGCGTGAAGTTTATCCCATAACACTGGCAATGCATTACATCGCCCACTTTACATTCAAAAGGGGCCTGGCAACGCGGACAGGTTTTTTGTTCATGTTTACACATGTGCCGGTGTTAGTTGATGAAGTGGTTGGTATTTATGCTGCAGGTGTGCAGGAACGGTGAACAGGGTAGGGTGAAATAAAGCAGCCAGTAATTCAATGCCATCCGTTAACGTGCTGGCGCTTGGTTGGGTGAACAGGTCATAATCGGCCATGAACACCGCATTGTTGCCTACTGCTGTAAGCTGGGCCCATTCTTTTTTCTCAGTCAATAAATGAATTTCTTCCCCGGTTCTTGAAATAGTAAAACCACAGGGTGCTATCACCAGTACTTCAGGATCGTATTTCACGATCTTTTCCCACATGGTAACAATGCTGTCGCCACCGGGGTTCGAGAGCATATCTATACCGCCGGCAAAAGCGATCTGGTAAGGGATCCAGTGGCCGCAATTGTAAATGGGCGCCAGCCATTCCATTACCATTACCCGTTTGGGCGGTGCTTTATGCAAACGCAAGGCATCGATGAGGGCGTCAATTCTTTTTTGTAAGGCAGCCAGGTAAGTATAAGCTGCTTCTTCGCTGCCCATGGCGGTTGCAATGGTAATAGCGGTATTAAAGACATCGTGCAGGGTGTTGGGCGTAAGCGGTATCAGCTGGGGTTGTTTTTCCAGTTTGGCTACTGCGGCTGCGGTGCAGGCAGTATCGATCTGGCATACTTCACAAACATCCTGCGTGAAAATAACGTCGGGCGAAATGGCCTTCAGCACTTCTTCATCTACATAATACAGGCTTTTGCCTTGTGCTTTGGAAGCCGAAAATATCTTATCTATCTCCGTGCTGCTGTAGTTATTGCCTTCCAGTACACAGCGTACTACTTTTTGTTTTTCTGCCAATGCCTCGTGCGGGCACTCAAACGTAATGCCTTGTAACAGGTGTTGCAAACCCATATCATAGATCATTTTTGTAGCAGCTGGGAGAAAGGAAGACGCAATCATAGTAATGAAGAATTAGAAATAAAGAATAAGAAATGAGAAAGTGGAAGGACAGTTACAGGTTTCAAGTTACAGGTTACAAGGCCTTTTATATATACCCTGAAACCTGTAACCTGTAACCTGAAACAATTAATGCGCTGTCTGTAAAGAGGTATATCGTCTCTGCAACCATTCAAACATTCCAAACAAAATGGCACTATAGATTGCTGTTCCGCTCAGGAATCGCCATTCGTATGGGATGGCAGTGATCAGGCGTTGTGTATACACTGTCAAAGAGAATTTATTATCAATCAGGCAGCCGCCAATATCACTTACCAGCCAGTGGATGAGGGTGGACACAATAACAGCTATCACAACATTTTTGATAGTAATATCACGAATGATCAGTTTGCCGGCAATGGTCATCAGGGCAAAGGCGCCATAAGTCCAGAACCAACCGGTGTACAATAAACCATCGCGGAATGGAGCGTAAATGGTGAACGACAATACCAGGTCACTAACAAACAATGTCAGCAAAGGAAAAGCAAACGGTTTTACATTACCAGTAAAATAAGCACCGCCAAATAAAGCCATAGCGCCAATGGGTGTGAACACGGTGAGCGGGCCCCAACCGGTAAAGGCCAATAAACGCAAAGCTGCTGTTACCAATATAAAGAGCAGCAATACGGCATTCCGTGGATTGATCTTCAAAACTGACATAGTGTGTTGTTTTTGTATAATTATATTTTAAAGTTCAGGATGAACTTACGGGAAGAAGCCCAAAAGGAAATGAAATGGTCTTATGCAGTAAAGACTGATTTCATCCCGGCCTTTCACCCGAAAGCTCGTTGATGCAATTTGCAACTGGCAGGTCTTCTGGCTTGTTCTATGCTGAGCGCCTTCCCGTTGTTTTTCTTTATACAACAGTGGCATGGGAACTCAATGATCGAAAATCAACAGGTAGCAAATAGTCGGTATGCAAAAATTGCATGAGCCATTGACGATTCACGATTGCCGATTCACGAAGAACATACAGCTACGGGGATAGCACCGGATTTGCACCGGTTTCCCTTTTCATCCTCCCAACATGTCGGGAGAAACCAATTACGCAACAAAAATAGGGGGTGTTGCCCTATCATCAATATATTTTTTTAATACATTGATAAAAAGCAACACCCCAGGTAGTAATTTGTCAATCAGGGCATTAAAGGGCCATTAAAACCTGTACTGGAATAAAACGCCGCTAAAATAGTTACGTCCCGGCGCGGCATTGTAATACCGGCCACCGGTGGCATTAATGTCATTCCCCAGGCTATAGGTCACATCAAACAGGTTGTCAACACCCCCAAACACCTCCATCATAACTGATTTACTCAATGATGTGCGCCACCCGGTACGGCCACCAGCCAGGTTATAGGAACTGGCCATATCGGTATTGGCATCATTTAATGCCAGGGCATCGTTGTAAAACCAGGTAAGGTTAATATACCAGCCGGGGCGGGTAGTAACATCCAAACCGGCAGCCAGCATATGTTTTGGTACACCAGGCAGTTTGTTGCCTGAATAATCGGTGGTAACCACTTTAAAATCCTGGTAGCGGAAATTATTATAAGTATGGCTGACCCAAATGCGGGCGTTGTTTACAAACCGGTTCTTATGCGGTAAAAGCTGATAGCTGAGCTGTGACTCAATGCCCCTTTGTTTGGTACTTCCGGCATTGGTAAAATAGTCAGCCCCGCTGGCGTCACGACGTTGCACAATCGCATTGCGCAGCTCATAATAAAATGCATTCACTTCCACATACAGGCGTTGTTGTAACCAGCTGCTTTTAAAACCAGCCTCATAGTTCAACCCATGCTCCGCCTGCAGGTCGGTATTGATGATGCTGGTAGAGGGCAATACTTCTGCAGTGCCGGGTGGTGAAAAGCCGCGCGATACACTGGCATACAGCAGCAGTCCGGGTATAACCTTTTTTGAGATCGCGATCCGGGGCGCCCATTCACTGTTGAAGGTGGCATTGAGCTTCCCGGTTTCGGGCCCGGTAAGCCGCGTAATGGTGATGGATGATTTATTGATGCTCACTCCTGCGCTTACCGACCAATCTCCCCGGAGGTGAAGATCTCCCTGTACAAAACCAGAATAAATGTAATTGTCGATATCATCATCGGTTTGAACGGTATCGGGGCTGCCACCGGCATTCCTGAATGTTTTGGTGTTGAAAAAGCCACGTTGTCCTTCGCCGCCAAATGATACCTGCAGACTGTTTTGCTGCCATTGTTTGTTTAACGTGAACACCGTGCGGCCGCCAAAATGCGGTTCGCTTCTTCTTTCATAATTACGAAAGGTGGGGTTTTTTATATTGGAAAAAGCACCATACACCACCGTCGTATTCTGAAAGTTTTCGGTGAACCGGTATTGATGATCGATACCTGCTAAAAATGTTTTCTGGTATATAGCAGCCTGGGCATCCTGGGCGCTGGGAAAGGCGCCTGCTGCCGGACGGGCCGCACGCGGATTGGCCTTGTATTGGGCGGCCGTTAAACCACCGGGCGTTTGATAATACAGATCGCCATACAACACCGAGGCCGACAGTTGTTGTTTATCGTTTGCTTTTACCAGCGTTTCCCAGGTTACTACATCACGCCGCATGTGGGTATTGTCACGGTAACCATCACTGGTTTGATGGGCATAGCCAAATGTATTATTTTGATCGCTGTCGCCCAGCGTAACCTGGGCATTTAAGTTTTTCAGATTATAGCTGCCGGTTCCGTAATGCAGGTTTATGCCGGTCGGCCGGTCATTGGTTTGGCTATTGATCAGCACTGCGCCACCGGTGCCGGCGCCGTATAAACTGCTGGCCGGCCCCTTCAGTATCTCAATGCTGTTTACGTTATAAAAACTCAATTGATTCAGATACGTATTACCACCCGGGTCGGTGAAAGGAATTCCATTCCAGTAAACTTTTACATTGCGCACCCCAAAAGGCGAACGCAGGGTACTGCCACGTATATTTAACCGGTAGCTGCCGGGCGAGCGTTCTTCCATATGCACGCCAGGTGTGGCATTCAGCGCGGGTAACAGACTGGTATTATTGTAGCGTTTTAACTGGTCGGCATTGATGACATTGATGGCAGCCGACACTTCTTTTAACTGCCGGTTTTGTTCATAAGCTTTTACCACTACTTCCTGTAAAATTCGGGTGGTGTCGGTTGATTGATTATTTTGCGCATGCAGCGGGCAGGCTGCAATAATTGCCAATAAAATAAGGATACAGCTTTTCATCGTCATTGCCTGAATTAGTTCCTAAAGGTAAAGGCAAAATATTATTAACTTCCACTAATGAAGTCCACCACCCGTTTAAATTTGTTCGATCTCACCATGATCGTCGTCAGCCTGGTAATAGGCATGGGCATTTTTCGTACCCCGGTAAATGTAGCCCGGCAGGCAGGTTCGGCCCAGATGTTTTTTCTGGCCTGGATCATCGGTGGGCTGATTGCATTATGTGGGGCATTAACCTATGCTGAGATAGGTTCAAGGTTACCGGTAACCGGGGGCTATTACAAGATATTTTCATATTGCTATCATCCATCCATCGCCTTCGCCATAAACTGCATCATCCTGGTGTCTAATGCGGCTTCCCTGGCCGGCGTGGCGTTGATCGGGTCAGAATACCTGGCCAATGTATTGTTTAAAGGAAGCAGCAATATCAATACCATCAAACTCATTATATCAACCATAGCGGTGATCACCTTTTATGGGGTGAACCTGCTGGGATTAAAAATGAGTGCCCACACCCAGAATGTACTAACGGTGATAAAAATAGGTGTAGTGGTTTTTTTGATAAGCGCTTTATTTACTGGCGACTATGCCACTACGTATACCCAGGCCCCGGCTGCAGCGCCTGGTTTCATGAGCATTTTAAAAGCGTTCGGGGCCTGTCTGGTAGCCGTTAGTTTCACGTATGGCGGCTATCAACAAACGATAAATTTTGGAGGCGAGGTACAGAATCCGTCAAAAATTTTACCAAAAGGGATATTTTTTGGCATAGCTATCATAATGTTGCTGTATATTACGATTAATTACACTTATTACAAGGTGATAGGTTTTGGATCTCTAAAAGAAGCACAATCCATAGCTGCCATACTCGCCGGTAAATTGTTTGGGGAAAAAGGATTCACCATTTTATCGGTACTCTTATTCCTGTCTGTGCTGGCCTATGTAAATGTATTGTTGATGAGTAACCCCCGTGTTATGTATGCAATGAGTGATGAAGGCGTATTACCGGCTGTATTTAAAAGAGTAAGCGCAAAAAGAAATGTAATTGTGGTTTCACTGACTGCATTTGCAGCGCTGAGCCTTATTACTTTATTCTATGGCAAATCGTTCGATGAAATCCTTAATCACACAATTTTTTTAGATTCGATTGGTATGGCCACTTCGGCAGGCACTATTTTCATTTTGCGCAAAAGGGGAGTAGGTGGAAATGGGAAAAATAGTTATCGCATGAAGCTGTATCCATTGTTACCGCTGATCTTTATTGCAGCGTACCTGTTTATAGGCACCAGCATAGCGATCAATACACCAAAAGCGGCGTGGGTAAGCGCATTGACATTCGCAGTTTTTTTCGCACTGTATTTTGTGTTACGCATAATCAAGAAATCTCCTCAACCAAACTAAAGTCACATGATGGATCTATCGTACATTTTGAATGAACTGGGAGAAGATCGGGAGCAGTATTTCCGTGCCATTTCTCCACCCATTATGCAAACCAGCAATTTTGCTTTTAAAAAGGTGGACGATCTGCGTAAAGTGTTCGAAGATGAATTTAGCACCTACCTGTATAGCCGCGGTTTAAATCCAACAGTGGATATTTTACGGCAAAAACTGGCCGCCCTCGATGAGGCAGAAGATTGCCTGGTGTTTAACAGCGGCGCCTCCGCCATCTTTGCTTCCGTTTTTTCGAATGTACAATCAGGTGACCACATTGTTTCGGTTCGTGCTCCCTATACCTGGGCGCAAAGAATGTTCGATAACATCCTGCCCCGCTTTGGCATCAGCACCACTTATATCGATGGTACCCGCATTGAGAGTTTTGAGCAGGCCATTCGTCCCAATACAAAGATCATTTACCTTGAATCGCCCAACAGTTGGGATTTTGCACTGCAGGACCTGCAGGCCGTGGCCGATCTGGCAAAGTCAAAAAATATTATAACAATTTGTGATAACAGCTATTGCACGCCCCTGTTTCAGAAACCGGTAGCCATGGGCATTGATATGGTATTGCAATCGGCCACCAAATACATCGGCGGTCACAGCGATGTGGTAGCGGGCGTATTGACCGGCACCCGCCAGATGATGAAGAAGATCTTCGACAATGAATTGCTGAACATGGGCAATGGCATTACTCCGTTTAATGCCTGGCTGCTGATACGTGGCCTGCGTACCCTGCCCGTTCGGTTAGAACGAATATCACAAAGCACCCTCAAAGTAGTTGACTACCTGAAAAAACATCCCCTGGTAGAAGAAGTTATCTTTCCTTTTGATCCCACATTTCCCCAATATAAGCTGGCCAAAAAGCAAATGAGCGGCGCCTGTGGATTATTTACTGTTGTAATGAAGGCAGAAAAAATGGATCAGATTGTAACCTTCTGCGAATCCTTGCGACATATTCTAATGGCTGTAAGCTGGGGTGGTCATGAAAGTCTGGCTATACCCCGCTGTGCCTCTATTTTACCGGAAAACTTCGATCCAGGCAATCGCGCCCATAAAATGATCAGGTTTTATGTAGGCCTCGAAGACCCGGACTACCTGATTGCAGACTATGAGCAGGCTTTTGCTAAAAGCCGGTAAATTTTAGCAGGTAGTAGAACAGGCAGGCGTACAGGAAATATAGTGAATAAAATTTATTGGTCAACATTATGGTGGGGCTACCCTCACCTACTGTCGTTTGGTTGGTCCTGAGCAAAGTCGAAGGATATTTTAACAGACCGCTTATCAAAAACAACATCATTCGCCTCTCATTACAATTACTTTTGGAATATGAAACCTCAATGGCAAAATTTTCATTAAAAATTCCCAAGGCTCCGCCAGCTGGCGGATTTGTCATTGTAAGTTCCATCTGGCCAAAAAAATAAATTATATTTTCAGATGAAAAAAAGTAGGACCCTATTACTGCTCCTTATCTGTTACCTGCCATATGGGATGCAGGCCCAGGATACCACCAAATGGGACCTGCGCCGTTGCGTTGAATATGCATTGGCTAATAACTTAACGGTGCAACAAACCAGCCTGCAGGCCAATGTAGCCGAAGTGAACGAAAAGCAAGCCAGGTGGTCGCAATACCCAAATGCGGATTTTAGTACCAGTACCGGTTTGCAATGGGGCCGGCCATTAGACCCTACTACCAACACATTTACCAGTAATGAGATCCTGGGCCAGAGTTATGGCCTGAATGCAGGAATAACAGTTTTTAACTGGCATCGCATTCGCAATAATATCATTGCAGCCGATATCAATACCGATGCCGCCAAAATGGATATTGAGAAAGTTAAGAATGATATAGCGCTTAACGTGGCCACCTACTATTTACAGGTGTTGTTATCGAGACAGCAAATTCTAATTGTCAGTGTGCAAATGCAACAAACAAAGGAACAATTGGAAGTGACGCGCAAAAAAGTGGCCGCGGGCGCAGCACCTGAACTGGATGCGCTTACACTGGAAGGACAGTATGCAACAGACAGTTCGAATTACATCTCGGCCAGGGCAACGGCTGATCAAAACCTGTTACTGTTAAAACAGGTATTGAATATCGATGCCGGTAAACTGTTTGATATTGCCACACCCCCTGTAGAACAGATACCTGTAGAACCTATTTTGCAATTACAGCCAGAAACCGTTTACCAGATAGCGCTGCAAAATCAGCCGGCACAAAAAGCCAATGCCTTGCGTATTCAATCGCTGACAGCCTCGGTGCGCTCCAGCCGGGCTGCCATGTACCCTACCATTTCTCTGTATGGTTCGTTGAATACCCAGTTTTCAAGCACTGCTAAAACTGCCACCGGCTATGTTATTACCGATTACAAACCCAATGGCGACCAGATAGACTTTTCAGGCACCAAATATCCGGTGTATTCGCCCAATGGATATATAACTTATGAGAAAAAAAATTTTGGTGAACGCTGGAGTGGTTGGGGCACACAAATGAACGGTAACTTTCGGCAAAGCTTTGGCCTTAGTATAGCAGTACCAATAAACAGTGGTGGCAATGCCCGGTTTAATTACCAACGCTCGAAACTCGACCTTAAAAATGCAGAGTTGAACAAATCCATCATTAATCAAACTTTGCAGAGCGATATTTACAAAGCTTATTACAATGCATCTGCTGCTTTAGAAAAATTCAATGCAACCAAACGTACATTTGAAATAACCCAAAGATCGTATGAGGTGGCAAAGAAAAGATATGAGGTGGGTTTATTAAATACGTTCGACCTGCTCATCAGCCAAAACAATATGAACCGTGCTCAATCAGATATGACCACGGCGCAATTCGATTATGTGTTTAAGTTGAAAGTGCTGGAATTCTATAAAGGGCAGGGCATTAAATTATAAAATAGTTCATGAGATTCTAAACCGAGACAACCATTCATTATGAAGAAGAAAAAATTATTGTGGATCTTTTTGGGCCTCGTGGTACTGGTGATTGGACTGGTAGGCCTTAAAAGCGCCGGCGTTATTGGAAAAGATGAGGGCCTGAAAGTGGCCACCGAAAAGGTAGAACGCCGCAATATAACCGAAACCGTTAACGCCAGCGGAAAAGTGTTTCCCGAAATAGAAGTAAAAGTAAGTCCTGATATTTCCGGTGAAATAGTTGACCTGGAAGTAAAAGAAGGCGATAGTGTTCGTAAGGGCCAGGTACTTGCAAAAATATATGCCGATATCTATTCTACCCAGCGTAACCAGGCCGCTGCAGAAGTAAGCCGCCAGCAAGCCATGGTAGATAACAGCAGGGCCCAGCTGGAAAGTCTGCGGTCTGCACTTGACCTCGCAAAAAATACCTACGAGCGCCAAAAGAAACTGCTGGCCGATAAGATCATTTCCAATGCAGAATTTGAGCAGGCAGAAAATTCATTTCGGACTGCGCAGGCAAACTTTAATGCCGCTCAGCAAAATATTCGCAGCGGCCAGGCTGGTATCGCCGGTTCACAGGCCAGCCTTGAAACGGCCAATAAAAACCTTAGCCGCACCGCCGTATTATCGCCCATGAGTGGTACGGTATCGCTACTGAATGTAAAGGCTGGTGAAAGGGTAGTAGGCAACTCTATGATGGCCGGTACCGAAATGATGCGTATTGCCGATATGGGCATTTTTGAAGTGCAGGTAGATGTAGGGGAGAATGATATTCCCAAAGTAAAGTTAGGCGATTCAGCGCTGGTAGAAGTTGATGCCTACAATAACCGGAAATTCAAAGGCATTGTTACCCAGATCGCCAGCAGTAACACAACAGCAAGTACAAGTTCTGCGGCAACCACCTCGAACGATGTAACCAATTATAAAGTGCACATCCGGTTGTTACGCGAATCGTACCAGGATCTGTTCGATCCGGCAAGGCCAAGGTACTTCCCCTTCCGCCCCGGCATGAATGCCAACGCCGATATTCAAACCAGAACAAAAAACAATGTACTGGCTGCCAACATCAACGCTGTAAACACCCGCGAAAAAGGAACCGATAAAGTGATTGGTGAAGATAAAGACAAGGAAAAACCCAAAGACAATTCGCAGGACGCACCTAAAGCTGCTTCAACTGATCTGGATGAAGTAGTGTTTGTGCTGCAAAAAGATGGCACCGTGAAAAAGGTGGTGGTGAAAACCGGTATCCAGGATATCAATAACATTGAAGTAACGGAAGGACTGAAAGCAGGTGATGAAATTGTAGTAGGACCCTATAACGTCATCAGCAAAACTTTAAAAGACGGCACTAAGGTAAAAGTTGTGCCTAAAGATAAATTATACGAAGTGAAGAAGTAAAGGCACAAGGTACAAGGTACAAGGTTCAAGGCACAAGGCTCAAAGTTGAGGTCTTGTGCCTTGTTTCTTGTGCCTTTTCTTACATTTGGGGGCAAAACGAACAACTACATGCAATTGGGAATAATAGGCAGTGGGAGCTGGGCGACAGCATTGGCGAAAATTTGTACAGACAAGAAACAATCGATAAACTGGTGTGTACGGTCAGAGGGAATAGTGAACCACATCCAGCAAAGGCATCACAATCCCGGTTATTTAAGCTCGGTATATTTCGATACCAACCTGGTGAAACTGAGTACCGATATTGCCGCTACCATTGCCGCCAGCGATTGCATTTTAATTGCCACCCCTTCGGCTTACGTAACGGCTACGCTGAGCGATCTGCCTGCCAATGCCTTCGAAGGTAAAAAAGTACTCTCTGCAGTAAAAGGCATTCTACCCGATAATAATTTATTGTTGAACGATCACTTGAAAGAGACCTTCAACCTGCCCCTGTCAGATTATTTTACGGTAATGGGTCCCTGTCATGCCGAAGAAGTAGCCTCAGAGAAATTATCTTACCTCACTTTTTCAGGTATCGATGTGGTTATGGCACAAAAGATAGCAGCCTGCTTCACTACAACCTATCTGAATACTATTGTTAACCCTGATGTATATGGCGTACAATATGCCGCTGTGTTGAAAAATATCTATGCCCTTGGCGCTGGTATTGCCCACGGGTTGGAATATGGCGATAATTTTTTAAGTGTGCTCATTGCCAATTGTGCCGATGAAATGGCCGGCTTCTTGAAAAAAGTAGGCATCCAGCATATTGAAGTAGGTGTGCATGATGGAGAAGATCCCGTAACGCATCGCAAAACACCCAACTATGCCGCTTCGGTATACCTGGGCGATCTGCTGGTAACCTGTTATTCATTATACAGTCGTAACCGAACTTTTGGTAATATGATCGGTAAGGGCTATTCGGTGCGGTCCACACAGCTCGAAATGAACATGGTGGCCGAAGGATATAACGCCAGTAAATGTATCTATTTGGTAAATCAGCAGATCGGCGCTGAAATGCCCATAGCCGAAACCGTTTACCGCATTCTGTGGGAAAATGTTAAACCGCGCAAAGGTTTTAATCTGGTAGAGAAAACGCTGGTCTGATAACAAACATTTTTGTTGACCGGGTTGTAATATTTACAGCCTTACGGCGACTAATACTTGAATGATGCCTTTCTCTTTAGGACCATATGGAATTACTGCAATGCTGGTACTGGCCGGTATTGTTATCATCAACGAGGTAATAAAACTCGTTAAAAAAGACCATCATTCGGCTTAAACAGGCGTAACATATTGATTATCTATAGCGCCCCGTTTACCGGGGCATTTTTATGCCTTCTAATTTACTGATAGTGAAGGAATTGCAAGCGCTTCTTCGCAACTCCTTCGCAACTCCTCTTAGACAGCGCTTAGGCTTCTTCGCAAATTTGCGAAGAACTTGCGAAGGTTTTGCGAAGGAGTGTAAGCTGTGTCTTTGCTCAGTCCCGTATCCCATCCATCCCATTGATCCCACAATCCCAGTTCAGACAAATAGCGCTGCCGCTATCCCATCAGCAAACAGCTTCCCCTCTTTGGTCAGCTGCAGGTGATTATTATAGAACTGCATTTTGCCGCTGTCGATAAAAGACTGGGCGGCCCGTTGTAATTGATTTGCTTCCCTTTCCCCAAACCGGCTTACGACCCAGCCAATATCCAATCCTTCAATAGTGCGCAGCGAGGTCATAATGTATTCGTTTAACCGTTGGATATCGGTAAGGTTTTCTATTTCAAGCGGCACCTTATTTTCCTGTAGTGACTGTATGTACAACGCGTTGTTTGAAATGTTCCATTGCCGGGATTTACCATTAAAAGAATGGGCGGAAGGGCCCAATCCCAGGTAAGAAGCGCCTTGCCAGTAAGAGCTGTTATGACGGCTGCGCATCCCGGGCTGGGCGAAATTCGAGATCTCGTAATGCTCATAACCGGCTTGTTGCAACCAATCCATCAGTAATAAGAACTGGCGGGCCTGGTCATCGGTATTTACATCGGTGGTTTTGTGTTTGCTGATCATGGAAGCCAGGGCGGTGCCCGGTTCTACAGTCAACGCATAACAGGAAATATGCGGAACCCCTATAGCAATGGCCTGTTGCACATTGTGCTGCCATTTCTCATCGGGCAGGGTAGGACCGCCGTAAATAAGATCGATAGTGATATTAGGAAAATACTTTATGGCCATTTGTAAATTGTCTATTGCCTGTTGAGCAGAATGCGCGCGGTTCATCCAGCGCAGGTCCTCCTCAAAAAATGATTGTACGCCTATGCTTAACCGGTTAACGCCCGCCTGTTTCCACTCCAGCAGCTTTTGTTCATTGATATCGTCGGGATTCGCTTCCAGCGTGATCTCGGCATTGGCCGCCACCTGAAATTGCTGGTGCAATGCCTGCAGAATAGCCGACAGTTCTGACTGCGTCAGCAGGGAAGGGGTGCCGCCGCCAAAGTAAATGGTGTTCACCTTTTCCGATGGCAGATAATTCTTTTGCAGGCTTATTTCTTTCAATAAAGCATCTACAAATTCGTTCTTTAGCTTCAATGAGGTGGAGAAGTGAAAGTTACAGTAATGACAGGCCTGCCTGCAAAACGGGATATGTAAATAAATGCCTGCCATCGTATTCCGTATTTTTTTTCGAATATTACAGTTTAAATAATTGTATAGGGTCAATATGGCAAAGATAGTGTCATATAACAAGTATTTTGACGCTTCTCACTGCAGCAGGCGGTTTCCATTGCCCCCGTTCAACCGGGTTAGTCGGGCGGGCATTGCCCATTGCCTGTTGCCTGTTGTATTGCTCGTTCTCCCTTTTTTGCTGCCCGCGCAATACCGGTTACAAATAAAAGCCATTGATAAAGATCCGGTTTTCATCTCTTCAACCCTGCGGCTGGATTCTAATTTCAAAAACCAGGAACTGGCTAAGGAGTATATCAACAAACTACCCGAACTGCTGCAGTCAAAAGGCTATCCCGCCGCTTCCATCGACACTGCTTATTATGAACCCAACAGGGCGGTTTGTTCCCTGTATGTGGGCGAAACCTTTCAATGGGCCCGTTTGCACGTTGATTCGGCCGATAAAAAACTGCTGGATGTCATTAACATAAATGCCCAAAAACAGGCAATGAGTTTTGACCAGGTGCTGGCCGCCCAGCAAAAACTGCTCGATTACCTGGAGAACAACGGGTATCCGTTTGCAAAGATCAAACTCGACAGCATCACCTTTATAAACAAGCAGCTCGAAGCTTACCTGAACATCAATAAAGGGCCCCTTTACAAGATCGATAGCATCCGTAACCTTGGCAACGCCAGTATTTCTGCCACCTTTTTACAGCGCTACCTTGGCATTATGAATGGCAGTTATTACAAAAAGGAAAAGCTGATAGCTGTTAGCAAAAAGCTCAACGACCTGGGGTATGTGGAAGAAAAACAGCCCTGGAACCTGACCATGCTGGGAACCGGCTCAATATTGAATGTATACCTGGCGCCCAAACGCAGCAGCCAGATCAATGTGCTGGTGGGTTTTTTGCCTGCCAGTACCCAAACCCTAAACAGTAAACTGCAGGTAACGGGGGAAGCCACTATTAATTTGAAGAACTCACTGGGTGGTGGAGAAACTATTGGCATAAACTGGCAGCAGTTACAGGTTAAATCGCCCCGGCTCGACCTGTTATTTCAGCAACCCTACCTGTTTGGTTCGCCCTTTGGCATGAACGCCAGTTTTAATTTATTCAAGAAAGATAGCTCGTACGTAAATATCAATATGCAAATAGGAGCGCAGTACGCCATTTCAGCAAGTCAGGGTGGAAGTGTGTACATCCAAAGTTTTCAAACCAATGTACTGGCAATAGACTCCCTTGGAATTGCAAGAAATCACGTGTTGCCTGAGCAGGCTGATATCAGGTCGGTGAACCTGGGGTTGAATTACGAATGGTATAATACCGATTACCGGTTCAACCCCCGCAAGGGAAATGAATGGCTGATAAATGTAACGGCAGGATCGAAAAAGATAAAAAAGAACCCGCAGATCCTGAATTTGAAAGATGAAAGCGATCCCAGCTTCGATTTCAACAGCCTGTACGATACGGTACAGCTGAACAGCTACCAGTTCAAACTAAAGGGTTATATGGCGCATTATTTTAAATTGACCCGGTTCAGCACCCTTAAAACAGGCGTAAATGGCGGTTGGTTCCAAAGTCCGGCCATTTTCAGGAACGAATTATTTCAGATTGGTGGATATAAATTATTGCGTGGTTTTGATGAAGAAAGCATTTTTGCATCACAATACGCAATTGGCACCCTGGAGTACCGTTACCTGGTTGGGCGAAATTCGTACCTGAGCTATTTTTTTGATGGGGGATGGTCGAAAAACGCGAGTGTATATGCCCGAACCAGTAACTATTATTGGGGCACAGGGATTGGGATGGCGTTTGAAACAAAAGCGGGTATATTTAATTTGTCGTATGCGGTAGGAAAGCGCGATGATGCAAAGTTCAACCTGCGACAATCAAAGATCCATATTGGCTACCTTAATTATTTTTGAGCATAAATACATTTCTGGCAATGCCGGCACTACAATATTTTTGCATACCCAAAAGTTCCCTGTGAAGAAATTCATTCTACTCGCTTTTTGTTGTTGCTTAATGATAGTGTCGCTTGCGCAAAGCGGAAAAGATACTATTCCTTCCCGGGAACAACGTGATACGCCCGGTATTAAAAGAGATACCACTGTCAGGAAAAAAGACACGGTTACCCGGAAAAGAGACACCACTAATCATGCATTGGTCGATACGGCGCTTACCGCTACTCAGCCCGATACGGTTGACAGCGTTAAAACCGCACGCCCGGCAGTTGCTTTGTCACGGCCTGATTCGGAAATACCGGTGGCCAGTGTAGCAAAAGAGGAGGGGCCCGAGCCCAAACCCACCCTGGTGGGTTTTCAAAATGCACTACGCGATCATCCTTATTATAACTTTTACGGAAAGGGCGTGTTGATTACCGAACAGCTGAAAAAGGAAAGCCGGGACGAAAGCATGTTTTACTTTCTATGCCTCCTGTTGTTCTTTTATGGGTTCATTCGCGTCGCCTTCCTGAAGTACCTCGATAACCTCAACACCTTGTTTCTCAGGGTTACTATGCGGCATCAGCAGATCAGGGACCAGGTACTGCAATCGCCACTGCCTTCTTTATTTCTGAATATCTTGTTTGTTATTTCCACGGGACTGTTCCTGAGTTTTGTGGCCGACTATTATAATATTGTACCCGGAATGAACCGGTGGCTGCTGTTGTTTTATTGCTGTGTGCTGCTGGCTACTATTTATATGGGTAAGTTCATTCTGCTTAAAATGGTAGGCTGGATGTTCAATATCAGGACGGCGACCGATACCTACATCTTTATTGTTTTCCTGGTAAACAAGATGCTGGGCATCTATTTATTACCGGCTTTGTTGTTCATGGCCTTCGCAAAAGGGCAGTTTTTGACAGTATTAATGACTTTGACTTACTTCTTTATTGTTATATTATTTATTTACCGGTTTATAATAGCGTACAGACCAGTAAGAAATGAGATTAAACTCTCAAGATTCCATTTTTTTATTTACCTTTGCGCCTTCGAAATAGCACCCCTTTTATTGATTTACAAGGTGTTATTGATTTTTGTGGAAAGAAGTTATTAACTTTGCAAATCCATACGTAGCTAATATGGTCAAAAACGGGGCTAAAAACGTAGCAACAGCTACAAACACCATTAAAAAAATCCTGATTACTCAACCCAGGCCGGAAACCGATAAATCACCGTACTTTGAACTTGCCAAAAAGTACAGTGTTGAATTGGAGTTCCAGCCATTTATACGTCTTGAAGGCATTCCCTCCAAAGAGTTTCGCAAGCAAAAGATAGAGATCCCAAATTATACAGGCGTAATATTCACCAGTCGCAACGCTATTGACCATTTCTTCCGCATTTGCGAGGAAATGAAGATCAGCATTTCGCAGGATACCAAGTATTTCTGCATTACTGAAGCCGTTGCCCTGTACCTGCAGAAATTTATCCTTTATCGCAAGCGCAAGGTGTTTTATGGTGCCGACAGTACGAACAAGAGTATGTTTGATGTGATCAACAAACATAAGGAGAACGAGAAGTTCCTGTACCCTTGTTCCGAAAATCAGCAGGATAATGAAATTATCAACTGGCTCAAGGCAAACAATTGTGAATTTGCCACCCCATTCATGTACCGCACTATCAGCTGCGATGTGAAGGACCTGTTGACAAGAACTGAATACGACATCATTTGCTTTTTTACCCCCAGCGGCGTAAAAAGTCTTTTCGATAACATCCCAGCCTATCAACAGAACGGCACCCGCATTGGCGCGTTTGGCAGCAATACTTCCCGCGCCGTGGAAGACGCCGGTTTAACGCTGGATATTAAGGCGCCGGCGCCACAGGCCCCGTCTATGGTAGCGGCGTTGGAGCAATATCTGGCAATGCATAATAAAAAGAAATAGTTGATGAGTTGACCAGTTAACAAGTTGACGGGTTAACCAGATAAATACAAATAATTAAAGGCATCCCGATAACCCGGGGTGCCTTTGTTTTTTCACCCCCCGGAACACGATTTGCAATTATAGCCGGCTTAGGCATTTTCATTAAATAGTGATTTACCACCATTTTACGGTTTCCTTTTAAACTTATATTTGAAATCCGCTACTTTTAAGCATGGCAAAACACACAAACAGGCTGGCAGAAGAAACGAGTCCCTACTTGTTGCAACACGCCCATAACCCCGTTGACTGGTATCCCTGGGGCGATGAGGCGCTGGGCAAGGCAAAACAGGAGGACAAACCCTTATTGGTTAGCATTGGGTATGCTGCCTGCCACTGGTGTCATGTTATGGAAAAAGAGAGCTTTGAAAATGAGGAAACGGCTGCCCTTATGAATGAGCATTTCATCAATATCAAGATAGATCGCGAAGAGCGGCCCGATCTTGATCATATATATATGGACGCTGTGCAGGCCATGACCGGCAGCGGCGGCTGGCCCCTGAACATCTTTCTTACCCCCGACGGCCGGCCTTTTTATGGCGGTACCTATTTTCCACCAAAAGCCATCTATAACCGGCCTTCCTGGCAAGAGGTATTAACAGGCGTGGCCAATGCCTGGACCGAAAAACGGGACGATATCGACGCCCAGGCCACCAATTTAACCGGACATATAGTACAATCCAACTCCTTTGGCCAGCAGGCTATGGATGGAGACATTAATATAGAAGCGCTTTTTTCGCAAGAAAAGGCCGATACCATGTTCAACAACATCATGGGTACGGCCGATAAAGAAGAAGGTGGTTTTGGGAATGCCCCCAAATTTCCCCAAACTTTTACAATTGGGTATTTGCTCCGCTATTTCCATAAAACCGGAAACGAGCAGGCGTTGGCGCAGGCCTGCCTTAGTCTTGATAAAATGATCCAGGGCGGTTTATATGATCATCTCGGCGGTGGTTTTGCCCGGTACTCAACCGATAAGGAATGGCTGGTGCCGCATTTTGAAAAAATGCTCTACGACAATGCCTTACTGGTATCGGTGCTGTGCGATGCCTTCCAGCTGACCCAACAACCGTTGTACAAACAGGCGGTGGAGGAAACACTCGCTTTTGTAGAAAGAGAATTGTTTTTCGGTAACTCCCCCTCCACCGGAGGGGGCCGGGGGGAGGTCGGTTTTTATTCAGCCCTGGATGCCGACAGCGAAGGGGTAGAAGGGAAGTTCTATGTATGGAGCAGGGCAGAAATAGCAACCGTTTTACAACAGGACGCAGCCATTTTCTGTGCTTTTTATGATGTTACCGAAGCCGGCAACTGGGAGCATACAAATATTCTGAACATCCGTAAACCGCTGAAACAGTTTGCAATTGACAATAATATTCCGGAAAATACACTGCAGGAGTTATTACAGCGAAGCCGCGAAAAGCTGTTGCAACACCGCGCGGGCCGCATAAGACCCCTGCTCGATGATAAGATCTTGCTGGGCTGGAATGCGCTAATGAATACTGCTTACAGCAAAGCGTACAGTGTATTTGGCAACCCGCATTATGCCCGGGTGGCGCAGGAGAACATGGAATTCATCATGAACCGGTTCACCCGGAATGGCCAGGAATTTTTTCATACCTATAAAAAAGAAGTAGCCCGATACCCAGCCTTTTTGGACGATTACGCGTATTTAATACAGGCGTTGATCCATTTGCAGGAGATCACAGGTAATGCAGATTACCTGTATCAGGCAAAATCATTAACTCAATGGGTAACTGACCAGTTCAGCGAGGAGGGCACCGGTTATTTCTTTTATACTCACAAAGGGCAGCAGGATGTAATTGTGAGAAAAAAAGAAGTGTATGATGGCGCAATTCCCTCAGGAAACGCAATAATGGCTTTTAATTTGCAGTACATGGGAGTTGTTTTTGATATGTCCGGTTGGAAGGAAAGGGCCATTAAAATGTGCGCAGGACTACAACAGGCTGTACATCGCTATCCGGGTTCTTTTGGTGTATGGGCAGGTATGATACTATCAATTGCAGGGGGAGTAGAAGAAATAGCCATTATTGGAAAAGACGTTGAATTGGTAAGGCGCGAGCTTTTGCAGCATTTTATCCCGTTCCGGGTTCTTCAGTCTGCCCCCCAGGCAAATAATGATTTACCCTTATTAGCTGGTAAACCACCTACCCCTGATACGCAAATTTACTTATGTAAAAACTACCAGTGTAGCGCCCCTGTTGAAAAAGTAGCTGATCTGATCCGTCTTCTGAAAAATGTGTAAAATTTAAAATTTTGGGGATACAATAATCCAATTTCCGGTATCGTTTACATGTAAGCTTATATCACGTAATTGCAGTTTTAAAAAATAAATTCTATTCTTGTGATGAAGTCGGTAAAACATTATTTTTGCCCAATACCCTTTAATATTATGAAAATGAAGAACCTATCCGCCTTAACAGCGCTGGTGGCTCTGATGGCTACCGGATGTGGCAAAGTAGGAAAATCCTCAAAAGGCGTGCCCAATGACGGTCAGTTGCATGGCGTATCCGCGGCTGCAAAGTACAATTTGACCAGGCCTCCAGGAATGGTATATATACCACCAGGGACGTTCCACATGGGACCTAGCGATGAGGATGTAAACTACGCTTATACTGCCCGTAACAAGCAAATTTCCATTAATGGTTTCTGGATGGACGCAACCGAGATCACAAACAACGAATATCGTCAGTTTGTGCAATGGGTTCGCGACTCTATCGGCGCCACCCTGCTTCAGTATGGTAAAGAAGTGGATGGTACCTTCTCCGTTGACTGGAAAAAAGCGAAAACCATTAAATGGGATGATAAAGCAACTATCGAGAAGATCGATCAGCTGATCCTTTCGCCTGAAAACCGCGTTTTCGGCAAAAAAGAGATCGATCCTTCAAAGTTGATATACCATTCAGAAGTATTTGAGCTGAAAGAAGCTGCTCAGCGTGAAAACGCCGGCAAGCCCCGCTCTCAGTTCATTGTAAAGAAGAATGTGCCTATCTATCCTGATACCCTGGTTTGGATTCGTGACTTCTCTTACTCGTACAACGAACCAATGACCAAGAGGTATTTCGTTCACCCTGCCTTCGGCAACTACCCTGTAGTAGGTGTGAACTGGAAACAGGCAAGTGCATTCTGCGAATGGAGAACTCACTACCTGAATTCTTTCCTTGAATCCAAGAAAAGACCTACCGAATCAGATTTCCGTTTACCAACAGAAGCAGAGTGGGAATATGCTGCCCGTGGCGGTCGTTCTCAATCAATGTTCCCCTGGGGTAACTATTATCTGAGAAATAAGAAAGGTTGCTTACTGGCCAACTTCAAACCCGGCCGTGGTAACTATCCTGAAGATGGAGCTTTCTATACTGCCCGTGCAGATGCATATTGGCCAAACGACTTTGGTTTGTATTGCATGGCCGGTAACGTATCGGAGTGGACTTCATCTCTGTTCTACGAAGGCGCTTACAATTTCCAACACGATATGAACCCAGACATTCGTTTCGATGCCAACGACGACGCACCTCCACGTATGAAACGTAAGGTAATCCGCGGTGGTAGCTGGAAAGACGTAGGTTTCTTCCTTCAAACGAGCACCCGTAATTATGAATACATGGATACGGCTAAGTCGTACATTGGCTTCCGTTGTGTGATTGATTTACCTGCAATGCAGAAGAAACGTTAAAATCTATTTAAGAGTAAAATTTTTTAACGGCTGATCCGTTTAATTAGAGATTGATTTAACAACAAAATCAAACTGGTATTTTATTCTCTCAACCCTTTGAAAATCCGTTTTCTAAAAATTAAAATTTAAAGTTATGGCTGGAGTTTCTAAATCAACTGAAAGACTGGTAAACGTAATCGTATGTATGGGTGCTGCTGTCGTTATCTTCGGTGCCTGGCAAAAAATTACCCACCAGGCGCTTGCTGACTTTTTCTTAACTGCAGGTCTTATTACTGAGGCTGTGATCTTCGTAGTATATGCATTCTTACCCCCTCCCGGATCAGAAATGCATGCAATTGCTGAAGCATTACCCAAATTAGCTGGTGGCGTTTCTTCTGGCAACCCCGCTATCGCTAAAATGGACGAAATGTTCCTGGAAGCTGATATCACACCTGCAAACCTTGCCCGTTTAAGTGAAGGTTTCAAAAAATTAGGTTCAACTGTTACTAACATAGCTGATGTTTCTGATGTAGTTAAAACTACCAGCGACTATACAGCAAAAACAAAAGAAGTAACTATCGCTCTGGATAAAATGAAAGACGTTTATCAAGGCGCTGCTGCTTCAGTTTCAAGTTTCAACAGCGCTGCTGACGGCACAAAACAGTTCCACGAACAAGTTCAGGTGCTGACCAAAAATTTAGGTTCTCTGAATGCTATTTACGAACTGGAATTACAGGATACTAACAACCACCTGAAAGCTATGAATAGCTTCTACGGTAACCTGGTACAGGCTTCACAAACCATGCAAGGTAGCGTAGATGATGCTAAGAAAGCTCACGAACAGATCTCTAAACTGGCAGGTAACCTGAGCCACCTGAATACCATTTATGGTAACATGCTCACTGCTATGCAGGGTCGTTAATCCCGGCGGTATCCATATCCGTATCTAAATGCAATCAGATTTAGTGAACAAAATTGTTTAAACTAGAAAAACCTAAACCATGGCTTTACCTAAAGAGCCGAGGCAGAAGATGATCAACATGATGTACCTGGTGCTTACAGCCCTGCTGGCACTCAACGTATCATCAGAAATCCTCAATGCCTTCGTTACAGTAAATGGCAGTATCACCAAGTCGAATGACTTGATCGCTGATAAAAACAAACTGACCTACGAGTCGTTTGCCGAAAAATTAAAAGACCCTACAACGCATGCTCAGGCCGAAGCCTGGGCGCCTAAAGCTGATGAAGCTAAAAAGCTGTCTGCTGAGCTGTTTGGTTATATCGAGCAACTGAAAGCAGACCTTGAAAAGGCTGCCGGTACGCACGAGAATCACCTGACAAACAAACAGGAGATCAATGCTGATAACCTGGACGCCGCTATCCGTTTAATGGATAAGGAAGGAAAAGGTAAAGAGCTGTATAGCAAACTGGGTGATTACAAAAAACAAATGTTAGCCCTGTTAGGTAATGATGCTAAAGAAGTTGATCACTTCGACAAAGCGCTGCCTATTGATCTGTCAGTGCCTGCATCTAAATCCGGTAACAAATATGGTGATGATGTAAATGGCTGGATCCAAAGCTATTTCCACATGACCCCTGCTATTGCCGCTTTGACCATCCTGAGCAAATTTCAGAATGATGTAAAGAATTCTGAAGCACAGTTAGTTGATTATTTCCACTCAAAAATTGGTGAAGTAAAGCTGGTTTATAACCAATTCCAGGCTATTGCAACATCAAATACTACCTATGCCATGCCTGGCGATCCTGTTGAGATCACTGCTGGTGTAGGCGCCTTCAGTGACGCTGCAAAACCAAAGATCTCTATCAATGGTCAGTCAATGCCAATTTCTGCCGAGGGTACTGCGATCTTTAAAACAAGTGCAAGCGGAACCGGTGAGCACAGTGTAAATGTAACCATCGATTTCAACAAACCAGATGGTACAGTAGGACACGTTGTTAAAACGATCAAGTATACAGTAGGTGTTCCTTCAGGAGCTTCTATTTTCCTCGAGAAAATGAACGTACTGTACATTGGTGTTGAAAACCCGCTCACCGTTTCTGGTGGTAGCGTAGGTGCTGAAAAAACAAAAGTAAGCTTTGCCGATGGTTCTATTACAAAAGCAGGTGGCGACCGCTACATTGCCAAACCTAATAAACCCGGTATGTCTGAAATCGTTGTAACTGCAGAAGGCAAATCCTTTAAATTCCCAATGCGTTTAAAATATCTGCCTCCGCCAGCAGCGTTCATCGGTGCTAAAAAAGGTGGAAACATTTCTTCTGCAGAATTTAAAGCAGTTGGTGCAGTTATCGCGAAACTGGAAGAAAGTGACTTCATGGCTCCTTTCCAGGTAGTTAGCTACCGTATCGGTGCTGTAGGTGGCCCCATCCAGTTATACCGTGAAGCTACTAACGAAGGAAACCGCTGGAGCGGTCAGGCTGCCAGCCTCGTTCAAAGTGCTGGTCCTGGAACAAGGATCTTCATCGACGCTATCAATGTTATTGGACCTGATGGCCGTAAGCGTGAGATCCCAGGCATGCAATTCAGCCTTAAGTAAAACATTATAAAAACAGGGAACAAATGAAGAACCGTATTATAAAACTGTGTTTGTTGCTGACTGTGATGGTATTTACTGCCAACCTAGCAGACGCTCAGGTAAAAAAGCCTAACCGGCCTGCAAAAAAACGTGCTGGCGCAGTAAAGAAGAATGCTGTGAAAAGTAAGAACAAACCTACTGCCGCAGTAGCGCCACCACCGGTTGACACTGTAAAACCAGCTCCGCTTGAGGCCAAGTTGGACATTCCGCCGATCAAGAAATCGCTGCGTAATGACAATGCCATCGAGCGTAACCTGGTAAAAGACCGGATTCCATTAGCATACGAACACATCCGGGAAGATGATGCTGTGTATATGCAACGGGTATGGCGTGAGATTGATGTTCACGAGAAAATGAACCTGCCTTTCGTATACAAAGCAGAAGGCGACCAGGGTAATGAACGGTTCATTTATATCCTGTTAAACGCTATCAAAAACGACAGTATCACTGCGTTCTCATCAGATGACGACCGGTTTACTACGCCTTTACCTTTCAAGGATATCGTGAAAGGACTGGTTGGTACGCCTACCATCATCCAGGTTCCCGACTTAACAAAGGATCCTGACGGTTCTAAAGGGATCATGCGTGATACTACCATCGTACAGGAGTTCAATCCTGATAAAATAGAAAGATTCTGGATCAAGGAAGACTGGGTATTCGATAAAGAATCTTCGCGTATGCAGGTGCGTATCCTCGGGATCGCCCCGCTGAAGACCATTACCAATGACGATGGCTCTTTCCGCGATGTAACCCCCATCTTCTGGGTATACTACCCCGATCTTAGACCCATCTTTGCTAAACACGAGGTGTACAATGGTAAAAACTTTGGCGCCCGTATGAGTTGGGAAGAGTTGTTTGAGAGCCGCATGTTCGCAAGCCGCATCATCAAATCAACTGTTAACAACCCCAATGATGAGTTCATCAGATCGTACATTAAAGATCCCATCCTGGCGCTGTTAGAAGGCGAAGACATGAAGGAGCGGATATTTAACTACGAGCAGGATCTTTGGTCATACTAAGATTTGACATCTTTATAATTAATTATAACTAAAAAGGGTATCGTAAATTTACGATACCCTTTTTAGTTTAATGCATTAAGCCATTGTAAGACATGTGAAAATCGGAGTCGCTGTATAAACATTATATCAAGATTTTTTTTAAAAATACCCACTATCAGGTATTGTTTTGTGCCGCCTATTCACTATTTTTACAATGGTTTTTCATAGGATATTGGATTTTAAAAACGGGGCTGGATGTCTATCCGGGCCCCTTTTTCTTTTTAGACCCCTGAGCGTCCGCGTGTCGCTGAAGCTTTAGTGGAGGCGCAAGCCGAAGGGTCTGCTAAAATGCATTGAGCGCAGTCGAAATGCATGTATTAATTAGGATCTGACATTCGCGAGCTTTATACTTCTTACTTCGTATTTCCTGCTTCAGCCTGATCGGGTTTATCAAAGTAATTCCTTATCAAAGTAGCTTTTGCATTACCTACGGCGCCACTCAACTCCTCCAGGCTCAATTCTTTTACTCGTTTAACCGATTTAAACTCTTTCAGTAATTGTTCCGCCGTGTGCTGACCAATACCCTTTATTTGCTCCAGTTCGTTCCTGAAAGTGCCCTGGCTGCGTTTATTACGGTGAAACGTAATCCCAAAACGGTGCACCTCATCGCGAATGGAGCGGATCAGTTTCAAACTATCGCTGTTGTAAGGCAGCTTAACCGATTCCTTATCGCCCGGGAAAAAGATCTCCTCTTCATTTTTTGCAAGTCCTACCATCGTCATTTTGCCCTGCAGGCCCAATTCGTTGATGCCTTCCAGTGCGGCGCCCAGTTGTCCCTTGCCGCCATCGATGATCACCAGTTGCGGAAAGGGCTGCTGTTCTAATTGTAATCGTTTATACCGCCGGGTTACAGCCTCTTTCATGGTGGCAAAGTCATTAATGCCCTGCACCGTTTTTACATTGAAGTGGCGGTAATCCTGTTTACTGGGTACGCCGTCTTTAAAACAAACCATAGCCGATACGGGGTAGCTGCCCTGGAAGTTGGAGTTATCGAAACATTCAATATGAACGGGAATAGCCGGTAATTGCAGGTCATGTTGTATTTGTTCCAGCACCCGGTGTTTGGTAGATGCATCCTTACCATCGAGCTTCAGCATTTTCCGCTGCCTGATCTCTTCTTTGAAATAGTTCACATTCAGCGCGGCCATATCAAGCAGTTTCTTTTTATCACCGGCTTTGGGCACGGTAAGCACTATTTCCGGTTCATCATATTCAATCTCAAACGGAACAATGATCTCGGGACTCTGGCTATTGAATGTGGAACGCAGTTGCGCAATGGCAAATGATAATACTTCTTCAATTGGTTCATCGAGGTGGGTTTCCCATTGCGATGTATGGGTTTGTACAATGGTGCCGTTCTGCATCATCAGGTAAGTGACATAGGCTATATCTCCATCGCGTAAGATCGAGAACACATCCGCATTGCCCAGGTGCCTGCTTACGATCACCGAACGGGCGTCGTACTCTTCGAGGTGTTCAATTTTTTTATGCATTATCTGGGCTTTCTCAAACGCCAGGTTTTCGGCGGCTTCCTTCATTTCTTTTTTGTAATGATTGATCACCGGTCCCAGGTTGCCCTTGAGAATATTCCGTAACTGCATTAATCCATCCCCATATTCTTCCTCGGTTTGATGGCCTTCACAAGGTCCCTTGCAATTGCCCAGGTGGTATTCCAGGCAAACTTTGAACTTGCCCTTTTGGATGTTGGCGGGGGTGAGGTTCAGTTTACAGGTGCGTAACTGAATATTGGCCTTTACAAAATCAAGCAGCTCCCGCACCTTGGCTACCGAGGTAAAGGGACCCAGGTATTCCGAGCCGTCGTTTATTTTACGTCGGGTAAGGAATACGCGCGGGAAATTCTCTTTTTTGATGACAATGTAAGGATAGGTCTTATCATCTTTCAGGTTGATGTTAAAACGCGGCTGAAACTGTTTTATCAGCGAGTTCTCCAGCAGGAAGGCATCTTGCTCACTTGGTACAATGGTGAATTCTATGCGCCTTATACGCTGAACCAGCTCATGGGTCTTATAGGAGGTGAACGTTTTGGTAAAATAAGAGCTCACCCGTTTGCGGAGGTTCTTTGCCTTACCTACG
>NZ_JBJMLX010000487.1:0-2739 GCF_045805085.1 Niastella sp. | reverse complement strand
GTGAATGCATCCAAGCATTTTTCTATGGAGTTGTACGATTAACCGTTTCATTTGGTTGCCTTTCATTGATATTCCTGTATAACTTATAGTAGTAATAATAAAAAACCCTGTCCTTAAAAGGACAGGGTAACCAAACCCTAAAACTAAAAAATAACCCATACAAAAGCAGGCCGGTTACCCGGCCTACTTACAAAGTTTGCATCTGGGTATAATCGCTGATACACTTTACCAGTTGATTATAATATTATATAGACCTCTCCAATGGATCTTAGCCATCAAGTACAGGGAACAGCCATACAGCCGCGCTCCTCGCGGGATTGCCAGCATACTATACGATAAAGAATTAAACATAGTTGCCCCGGCTTATACATTCCGGTTCACGGCTATAGCAGGCCATGGGCCGTTCAATCAATTACCTTAAAACCAGATTAAAGAGACAAGCTTTGCAAAAAGCAGTATTTTATTGAAGCGGCTATGTGCTAAAACAACGATATTGTAAGAGCGGGTTTAACCTGTCTTGTGGTCCCAAGCTTTTGTGAATTGCTTTAAAATTCAGGTACTTAACAGTAAATTTGATCAAAGTTTCAGCAACAGTACATGATGGAAAAAAATCAACTGTATAGAAAAAAGATCATAAAGCATCTATATTTTTCTAATATGCTATCCTGCGCCGACCTGAGCGACAAGATCAATAAGAGTTTACCGGTCACTACGAAAATACTGGGGAAGCTTATTGAGGAAGACTGGGTTACCGAAACCGGTTATGCAGCGTCAACCGGTGGCCGGCGGGCCGTTATGTATTCCCTGAAACCTGATGTTTTATACATAGTATCGGTGGCTATGGACCAACTGATCACCCGCATTGCCATTTTGAACATGCAGAACACGCAGGTAGCCGCCACAGAATTGTTCGAACTTCCTTTATTAAAGAACCCACAGGCACTTGATTCGCTTACCGAAAAAATTGATCAGGTTATAACCCGGTCGGGCATCTCAAAAAGCAGCATTGCCGGCGTTGGTATAGGAATGCCCGGTTTTGTTGATTCGGCCAAAGGAGTGAATTATACCTTTCTTGAACCCGAACAGGGCACCCTCACGCAATACATTTCATCAAAGCTTAAATTACCAGTATATCTCGATAATGACTCCCGCCTGATTGCCCTGGCTGAATTAATGTTTGGCGCCGCCCGGAATAAAAAGAACGCCATGGTGATAAACCTGGGCTGGGGCGTTGGTTTAGGCATGATCCTGAATGGGGACCTCTTCCGGGGGCACAATGGATTTGCCGGTGAGTTCAGCCATATTCCGCTTTTTCTAAATAATAAATTATGCAGCTGCGGCAAAAGCGGTTGCCTGGAAACCGAAACCTCCCTGCTGGTGGTTATTGAAAAAGCCAACAAAGGCTTAAAGGAGGGAAAAATATCGCTGTTGAAAGAATTGTCGGTAGAACACGCAGAACAGGCCTTTCAGGACATCATTAAAGCCGCAGGTAAAGGCGATAAGTTTGCGGTAGAAATATTATCCGAGGCGGGTTATAATATAGGTAGAGGCGTAGCCATCCTGATCCATTTACTGAACCCCGAGGTGGTGATCTTAAGCGGCCGGGGGTCATCGGCAGGAAGGATCTGGCAGGCGCCTATTCAGCAGGCTTTAAATGAGCATTGCATCCCCCGCCTGGCTTCCAATACCGAAATTGAGATCTCTTCCCTTGGCTACCAGGCTGAAGTTACCGGAGCCGCCGCCCTGGTAATGGAAAACTTCGAAAAAAACGAGTTAAAAAAAGAACCGACACAACCAGAAAAGCTGGTGAAAAAATAAAGGTATTAGTATAACAAAGTGCAGTAGGTGCTATTTCTTTAGGAATAGCACAATTAAACCAAACATGGCTGCCACCTGACCAATCCAAAATACAAACATCCATCGGAGTAATTCTGCTTTTGATGCTTCTATTTTTGTTTCAGCACGGGCCACATCTTCTTTTGTAGCAAGTATTGAAGTTTTTGTATCCACTTCACATTTGATTTTTTCCTCAATAAAAGTAGTCAAATTTTCAGCGGTTTCCTTGCCCAGTTTAACTGAAACAAGGTCATAGAGCCTGGTTATTGTAATAGTAGGCATAAAGTACTAATGATTACCATAAAGATAACCCATAAATACTAATATAATTAGTTTTTATACACCTTAATTTATTGATATTAATCAAGTTATTTCTCAGCCGCTACAATCTCTTCGGCATGCTGCTTATTCTTAGGTCGCAGGAATATTTTGCTAATGACACCCTTTTCATCGATCACAAAAGTGGTGCGGTGAACGCCCATATATTTATTACCAAACATTTGCTTTTCGTCCCAAACTCCATACTTGTTTATGATAGTATGGTCCGCATCGGCCAGTAAAGTAAACGGCAGGTTGAACTTAGTCTCAAACTTCTTATGGCTCTTTTCATCATTCGGACTAACGCCAATCACTTCAAAGCCATGTTTCTTCAGCAAGGCATAATTATCGCGCAGGTTACAGGCCTGTACCGTGCAGGTTGGCGTATCGTCCTCAGGGTAAAAATACAGCACTACTTTTTTGCCCTTGAAATCGCTAAGCGTCACCTTTTTGCCGTTCTGGTCTTTGCCGCTAAATGCCGGTGCTTTATCGCCTTCTTTTAGAGTGATCATATTCTGAAAATTAGCGGGTAAAATTATACGTTTTCTCGGTTACATTGCCTGCTTCATCCTCTGCGTGGATCTT
>NZ_JBJMLX010000486.1:0-7046 GCF_045805085.1 Niastella sp. | reverse complement strand
CTGCAGTCAACAGGGGCTTGTATATTTTACGGAGCTTGACGTTTGATCTTAAAGCTCTAATAAAGTCTTAACCGGATCTTTTCCAAACAACAACAGCTCAGGATTTTCAAGAAGCTCTTTCATCCGTACCAGGAAGCTTACTGATTCACGGCCATCGATGATACGGTGATCGTAGCTCACCGCCAGGTACATCATGGGTTTAATTACTACCTGTCCGTTGATGGCCATGGGGCGCTCCTGAATTTTATGCATACCCAGGATGGCGCTTTGAGGCAGGTTAATGATAGGCGTACTCATTAAAGAACCAAACACACCACCATTGGTGATGGTAAAGGTTCCGCCAGTAAGTTCGTCCATGGTTAATTTGTTGTCTCTTGCTTTGCCGGCCAGTTCCACTACTTTCTTTTCAATTTCGGCCATGCTGAGGCTTTCTACGTTGCGGATAACCGGAACGGTTAAACCACGGGGTGTAGACACGGCTACGGAAATGTCAACATAATCGTGGTAAACAAGTTGGTCGCCATCGATGTAAGCGCCTACTGCAGGCCATTCCTGTAAGGCGATGGCGCAGGCTTTGGCAAAGAAGCTCATGAAACCAAGGTTAACCCCATGTGATTCCTTGAACTTGTCTTTGAACTTGCTGCGTATTTCCATGATGCGGCTCATATCAACCTCGTTAAAGGTAGTGAGCATCGCCGTTGTATTCTTTGATTCTACCAGGCGGCGGCTGATGGTTTTGCGCAGCTGGCTCATTTTTTCCCTTCTTTCTTCACGGCTGAACAGCGGTTTGCCGCCAGTTACTTTGCCGGGGTTCGATAAGGCTTGCAATACATCGTTCTTAACGATCTTGCCGCTGTACCCGCTGGGAGTAACAGACTTGGGATCTACTTTTTTATCGGCGATCATGGCGGCTGCAACCGGTGTAGCCTTAATGTCGTTTGATACTGCTGTAACAGGCGCCTGAGAAGGTTGTTGAACAACCGGTTCTGTTTTGGCGCTTGTTTCCGGCTTTGCTTCTTTAGCCGGTGTTCCGTTGGAGCCCGCTGCTTTTTCCGGCTTGGCTGCTTTATCATCGATAGTAGCCAGTATATCGCCAATTTTAAGGGTATCGCCTTCTTTGGCTGATTGTTGCAGGGTGCCTGCCTGCTCGGCATTTACTTCAAAAGTGGCTTTTTCGCTTTCAAGCTCAGCGATCACTTCATCACGTTCAACATAATCTCCGCTGTTCTTTACCCATTTTAATAAAGTAACCTCGCTAATGGATTCTCCAACTGTCGGAACTTTTATATCTATCATAAAAAACGTTTCTGTTTGACTTCAATGAATTATGGGCAATCGTGATGAACAAAGTTTTATATTGAAAATGCGGTATCAATGATCTCTGCCTGCTCCTGTGCGTGAACTTTGGCATAACCGGTGGCAGTAGCAGCGCTTGGCTGACGGCTGATAACACCAAAATTAATGCTCTTCAGATTCATTTGCAGGAAGGAAGCAGCGCCCATGTTCAGCGGTTCTTCCTGTACCCAGAACCAGGTTGCTTTATTGTATTTGGCATACAAGGCTTCCAGTTGTTTAACAGGTAAAGGATACAACTGTTCAAGGCGTACAATGGCTGTATCTTTCTTGTTTTCTTTTTGCTGACGTTCTGCGAGGTCAAAGTACACTTTACCACTGCAGAACAATACTTTGCGAACCCCCGAGGCGTCACTCACAATAGTATCGTCGATCACTTCTTTGAACCCACCGTTCAGGAACTCCTGTGTGGGGGAGTAAGTACCCGGGTGACGCAAATTAGCTTTGGGTGAGAAGTTGATCAGCGGTTTGCGGAAAGACCATGTTAACTGGCGACGCAGGGCATGGAATAAATTGGCGGCTGTGGTAATGTTGGTTATCACCATATTCAATTCAGCGCACATTTGTAAGAAACGTTCCATGCGGGCGCTGCTGTGTTCGGGTCCCTGTCCTTCGTAACCGTGCGGCAACAACATAGTGATACCGTTCATCCGGTTCCATTTTTGTTCGCCGGCAGAAATGAACTGATCGATCATGATCTGGGCGCCGTTGCTGAAATCGCCAAACTGGGCTTCCCATAATACCAGGCTATTGGGAGTGGCCATCGCATAGCCATATTCAAAGCCCAGCACACCATATTCGCTCAGTAATGAGTTGTATATTCTGAATTGACCGCTGGCATCGGGAATTTCGCTTAGTCTGCTGTATGCTTTGTCGGTGTTCTCGTCGCGCAAAACAGCATGGCGGTGTGAGAAGGTGCCGCGGCGAACATCCTGTCCGCTCATGCGCACATCTTTTCCTTCCAGCAGCAGGGTACCGTAAGCCATAAGCTCACCGGTTGCCCAGTCCAGTTTACCCTCTTCGTTGTATAATTTTACTTTGTCCTGGATGATCTTTTCTACCTTTTTCAGCGGTTTAAAATCAGCAGGCCATTTCATGATGGCATCAAACACCTTTTTGAAACTGGCTTCATCGATGGCGGTAACCGGTGACTTCACAAAGTCTTCTTCTGTGGCTTTCCGCAAATTCTTCCAGGCCAGTTCCGGTTGTTGGTAATGATAGGGGAGTGGTTTCTGTTTTATTTCATCGAGGCGTTCCTGCAGATCGCCCCAGAATTTCTTCTCCATTTCCTTGGCCAGGTCCTTGGCGTCCGACTCGCCGTTTTCCAACAGGAAGTTGGTATACACTTCACGCGGGTTGGCGTGTTTTTCGATCAGTGCATACAACTGCGGCTGGGTGAATTTAGGATCATCGCCTTCGTTGTGCCCATGTTTGCGGTAACAAACCATATCAATGAACACATCAGTATTAAATTCCTGGCGGTAGCGGGTAGCTATTTGAACGCATTTAACTACTGCTTCTGCATCATCTCCATTTACGTGTAACACGGGCGCCTGGATCATGGCTGCCAGTGAAGTACAGTAGTCAGAGCTGCGGGCGTCTTCAAAATCGGTAGTGAAACCGATCTGGTTGTTAATTACGAAGTGAATGGTACCACCAGTGTAGTAACCATCGAGGTCGCTCATTTGCAGTACTTCGTAAACAACTCCCTGGCCGGCTACAGATGCGTCACCATGGATGAGTATAGGTAATATTTTATCGAAATCGCTTTTGTACAGTACATCTGCTTTTGCCCGGGCGAAGCCGATCACAACGGGGTCAACTGTTTCCAGGTGCGATGGGTTGGGCATCAGCTTCAGGTGAATGGTTTTGCCATCGGGTGTTTCCACCTCACTGCCATAACCCATGTGGTATTTTACGTCGCCGCTGCCCATGGTTTGGTCGGGCTTGGCGGTACCTTCAAATTCACTGAAGATCTGCTCATAGGTTTTACCCATGATGTTGGCCAGTACGTTCAGGCGGCCGCGGTGGGCCATGCCGATCACAACTTCCTGCACATCGTTATTGGCGGCAGTGGTTATGATCTCGTCCAGCGCAGCAATGGTGCTTTCGCCACCTTCCAGGGAGAACCTTTTCTGGCCGATATATTTTGTATGGAGGAATTTCTCGAAGATCACGCCCTGGTTGAGTTTTTCCAGGATGCGTTTTTTCTTGTCGATGGCGAGCGGCTTGGAAAAGTTCCGTTCCATTTCATTGGTAAGCCAGTCAACTTTCTTCTGATCGCTGATGTATTTGAACTCGATCCCTACATGCCCGGCATAGGTCTTTTGCATGTGGGTGAGAATGTTGCGCAGGGTGGTGGTTCCCAACCCGATCATATTGCCCGCATTGAGGGTTTTATCGAGATCAGCCTCGGTAAAACCATAAAAACCCAGGTCCAGGTTGGCGCCACGGTCTTTGCGCTGGCGAATGGGGTTGGTTTTAGCGATCAGGTGGCCTTTGTTGCGGTAACCCAGAATAAGGCGGTAGGCGCCCACTTCTTTTTTCCAGTCGAAGCTTTCGCCCGTAGCGCCGGCCGTTTCGCCTGCTACTGCTGCCGTTCCGTTCGTTGTCCCATTTTTGCCTTGTCCCACGGCAAAGTCAAATCCTTCAAAAAATTTTTTAAGGTCGGGATCAACACTGTTTGGGTCTTGTAAGAAATCCTGATACAGGTTTTCAATAAAGGCCGGGTGGGAATTGGTGATATACGAAAAATCCTTCATGAGGATGCAATTGAAACTTAAAGTGTATTGAGTTATTTAAAATCGGGGTACAAATATCGGTCAAAAACGGTATGAATAGAAGTCAAATTATCTGAATTTGGGTTTTTTGACACTATAAAATGGGATTGACCGCTAAAACCGGCAACAGGCGTGCATTCTATGGTAATTTGGTGGAAAAAGAAATGGTTAAATTGCTGTTATTCATGCGGTAGAGGGCTGGGGCAAGATTTTTTCTGTATTATTTTTCATTTTCTTATTCAAATCCTTACCTTTGCACTCCCCTAAATTTTTGGGGAGTAAATTAGAACGAAATGGCAAATCATAAAGCTACTAAGAAAGACGTACGTCAAGCTGCTAAAAGACGTGAAAGAAACAAGTATTACGGCAAAACTACCCGTAATGCCATCCGTGATTTGAAAGTACTGAAGACAAACGGCGAAGCTTCTAAAGAGTTTCCTGATGTAGCTTCTATGATCGACAAATTAGCAAAAAGAGGTATTATTCATAAGAATAAGGCCGCTAACCTGAAAAGTAAGCTGGCTAAAAAGATCAATACCTTAGCAAAATAAGTGGTGTGGCCTGCGGCCGTTTGACATCTGGCAGGCAGGTTTATTTTATAAGATATTATTTTTTTTGTTTTTTCCTCCCGTTCACGCGGGAGGTTTTTTTGTTTTAGCCAACTCAACCTTTGTGAGCATAAAAGGAATAAATACTTATATAACTGTAATAGTTGCAGGGATGGTAGTGGAGTGGTAGTGTAATGGCCTGGGTATTCTCGGGAAATGCTCTGGGTATTCTCTGGACACTCTCTGGGTATTCTCTGGGACTTCTCAGGCGTATGAGCAATTCCCAGAGCATCAGACAATACTTAGAGAATACCCAGAGAATATCCTGAGCATTTCACTACCATTCCGCCACAATTTGTCTCGTCCCATCCATCCCATTGATCCCATCTATCCCATTTCAGACTATTTCTTATATTTAGAGCTCCAACAGTCACATTATGAGAATACTATCAGTAGGCTTCCTGCTTTTATTGCCCGCATTTATTTTCAGTCAATCTTTTACAACCAAATACGAACAAACCCAGGCCAAAGAAACGCCTACCTACAGCGAGATCATTAGCTGGTGGAAAATGATGGACGACCGGTTCCCGACCATAAAAATGCAGGCCATGGGACCCAGCGATGCCGGTTTTCCCCTGCACCTGGTAGTAGTTTCGAACGACGGTGATTTTGATATGACCAGCCTGCACCGGAAGAATAAACGCGTCATCCTGGTAAATAATGGCATTCACCCCGGCGAACCCGATGGTATTGACGCCAGTATGCTGCTGGTGCGGGATATTGCCACGCACAAAATAAAACTGCCCGACAATGTAGTGCTGGCCATTATACCCGTATATAATATTGGGGGTTGTTTGAACCGCAGCCCCTGGTACCGGGTAGATCAAAACGGTCCGGCGGACTTTGGTTCCCGCGGTAATTCTCAAAACCTCGACCTCAACCGCGACTTTATAAAATGCGATTCCAAAGAAGCCCGCTCCTTTGCAGCCATCTTTCACCAGTGCGACCCCGATGTATTCGTTGATAACCATGTCAGCAACGGGGCCGATTACCAGCACATTATGACCCTGCTTACCAGCCAGTATAACAAGCTGGGCGGCCCCCTGGGCGATTACCTGCACACAGAGTTTGAACCGGGCCTGTACAAACTGATGAAACAAAAGGGCTATGACCTGGTGCCTTACGTTGATTTTGCCGGCCAAACACCGGAAGCAGGCATGGAAGCTTACTTTGATGGTCCGCGGTACAGCAGCGGTTACGCCACTTTGTGGCACACCTTTGCCTTTGTGCCCGAAACCCATATGCTGAAACCGTATAACCTTCGGGTGGAAGCTACCAAAGCATTAATGGAATCGTTCATTGCTTTCACGGCAACAAATAGCGAAGCGATCCATCAATTACGCGAGCAAACCAAAAAGAATGTAGTAAACCAAACCAGTTTTCCTGTGAGCTGGAAGCTCGATACCAGCCGGGCCGACCAGGTAACCTTCAAGGGATATGAAGCGGGGCATAAACCAAGTGAGGTATCGGGGCTGCCGCGTTTATATTACGATCGTACCAAACCTTACGAAAAACAGATCCGGTACTATAATTATTACGCTGCCCGCACCACTATTAATAAACCCCTTGCCTATATAATTCCCCAGGGCTGGTGGAAAGTGATCGATCTGTTAAAACTCAATAAAGTGAATATGCGGGTATTGTCAAAGGATACCAGCATAGAAGTGGAAGTATACCGGATTGAAGATTACAAAACCTTTCCCCGGCCATATGAAATGCATCACCAGAATACAGATGTGGTGGTGAGTACCAGCAAGCAGAAAGTGCAATTCAGAAAAGGAGATTATTTTGTTCCGCTCAATCAGTCCGCTAACCGGTTTTTGGTAGAAGTGCTGGAACCGCAGCCTGATGATTCCTATTTTGCCTGGAATTATTTTGATGGCATCCTGGGCCGAAAGGAAGGATACAGCGCCTATGCATTTGAAGATATTGCCGCACAGTATCTCAATGAGCATCCTGATGTAAGAAAACAGTTGGAAGCACGCAGGTTAACCGATACTGCTTTTGCCAAAAGCGCCAGCGCTCAGCTTGACTTTGTTTATAGAAACTCACCTTACTATGAACCTGATCATCTGCGGTACCCCGTGTATCGGGTAGTTCGTTAGTTCGAAGGTTTAATAACTGTATTCTTAGAACCTAAGATGTCTCACTGTTAATCCATCGTTGATTAACTGTTTCAATGAATCTATACCTATCCGAACATGCCGTTCAACAAAATTGGCGGTGACCTTTTTGTCGCTTTCTTCGGTTTTTACGCCTTCCGGCACCATGGGCTGATCGCTTACCAGCAACAGCGCGCCGGTTG
>NZ_JBJMLX010000485.1:0-3422 GCF_045805085.1 Niastella sp. | reverse complement strand
CTTCGGCTGAATGACCGCCACCCCATCTTCAACGGTAGTAAGCATTTTGTCGATATTTTCCAGACCGTAAATTTTGTTCTCGATGGGTTTTACCACTTGCTCCTCCATGTCCTTGGGGCTTGTGCCTGGATAGATGACAGTTATAAGATACTGCGGCGCATGTGTGGTGGGGTCTTCCGAACGAGGCATTGTAAACAAGGTAAGTACACCCACTACTGCAAACAGCAGAAATATAATGAGCGTGAACTGATAGTTTTTAACGGCAAAATTTGTGATCTTCATAGCTGTAATTATTACCTGATAATTTTTATTGTAGATTTTTCATTTAGATAGGCACTATTGGAGATCACAATTTCTTTCACGCCATCAAGTCCTTCTCTCAGATAAACCTGTTGATTGTCGACCTTTGAAATAATTACCGGAATTTTCCTGACCTTATCGGTTCCGTCTGGGGTAAATACAAATGCCTTGTCGCCATCTGCTTCTACCAGCGAACCATATGGGATCACCTTCACATTGTCGTTCTGATTGGTAGCTATTTCCGCTTTGCCAAACATGCCCACCGCCGGTTTAATGTCCTTTAATTTCAATTTCAGTTCCAGCTGAAAGGAGCCAAGGGTATGATCTGCCGCCTGCGACTTACGAAACACGAACGCGTCAATTTTTTTATCAGCATATCCATCCAGCGTTACTGTGGCCGTTTGCCCCAAATTAATGATTGCCCATTCCCGGTCTGTTACCCCAACCTTAAGTAAATAGTTATTGTTCCCATGTGTTTCGTTAATGGCAAGCACTGGCATGCCGGGCCCGATCACTTCTCCTTCACTGGCCATCTTCTGACTTACAAAACCATCTGAGGCCGCATAAATTTGTGAATAGCGTTCATTAAAAGCTATTGCCTCTTTTGCTTTTTGAGCAATATCCAGGGCTGTTTTGGTATTCTGCAACTGCTCTAGTGTAAACACACTGTCTTTGTAAAGATTAACAGCCCGTTCATAATCACGCTGCGCCTTCTCAACATTTAAACTGGATTGTGCCAGTCCGGCAGAAATTTCAGTTGAATTGAGTGTAGCGAGCAACTGCCCTTTTCGAAAGAACTGGCCTTCTTCTACCAGTACACGGCTGATTATCCCACCTATTTTAAAAGAAAATCTGGCTTCGTTTTCTGTGCTTACAAGCCCTGTAGCACTTATCTTTTTGGGTAATTCCAATGCAGCTACAGCGGCAGTCTTTACGGGGATAACATCCGCTACAGCCAGTGAATTTTTTGCCTTGTCTTCTTCTTTGCAGGAATATACAATCGAGATTACTGCAACAACGGTCAGTAATTTTATAGGTGTCATAATAGTTCTTTTTTTATTTATTGAATGATAAAACTGGCATTGGCGCGTTCTATCGCAGCATAAGCGATCCAGGTGTCGAAAAGCGCAATGTTTGCATTTAATTGGGCATCGATCAGTTGATTTTGCGCATCCAGCAGTTCAACATAGATGGCCATGCCTTCCTTATATAATTTCAACTCATCATTGTAGTAGGTTTGGGCAGTTTTTAGTTGCGATTGTGCCGAGTTATACTGGGCAATGGCGCTTTGCATATCATTCTGCCTTACTTTAAGTTCCGTAAGCAGTTGTTGTTGCACATTATCTGTCTGGGCGGCTATGGCCTGGCGGTCAGACTCCGTCTGTTTTATTTTATAAGAGTTTTTACCAAATGAAAAAAGATCCCATTGCAGCGATACTCCCCAGAAATAGTAGCGACTTTGTTTGTTAAACTTCCAGTCAAAGGCTTGCGAACCAAGATCCAGGTAAGTGCCTATTGTAGGAATGAGATAGGATCTTGAAAGGCCGTTCAGACTGCCATTAATATCTTTTACGATCTTTAGTTTAGTCAACTCTTCCCTGTTGTTTACAGTAGCGTTGAGCAGATCCTCCTGCCTGGGTAATGCTGTCATAGTATCTAACCGTATGCTATCTGTCAGGGGACGGTTCAGCAAAAAATTGAAATAATAGCGGGCGGATTCTGCTGTTTTGCTGGCTGTAATAAGGGAAGCGTTTATTTTTGAAACCTCGTTATTACTTCGAATTACAGCTGTACGGTTTACTTTATTATTGTTATAAAGGGCGGTATTGATCCGTTGTCCTTCTTCAACCAATTTAAGCGAAGATTCATAGATCATAATAGCGTTGGTCGCTTTTAAATATTTGTAGTAGGCCGTTTTGATCTCTTTTACCAGTTCACGTTTGTAAAGCAGTACTTCTGATCTTTGCAGATCAACCTGTTGCTGTTTAATTCTTTTGTTATAAATAAGTTCCGCATTTAGAATGGGTAGGCTTGTACGAAATTTTGCATCATAAAAATTATCGGGATTTATCAGGATGTGCTGGTTCTGAAGTTGAGGGAATGAATTGTTTCCGGTCAGTTGATTTAACGTAGCGTACGCTCCGTTCAGCAGATCACCTGTTGGGAAATCTATTGTACGTCCCCCTTCAGCCTTCGTATAAGTAGTTAAAAAAGAAACGTCTGGCAGGAACATACTTTTTGCCTGCTTCAGGGCATACACGTTTTTTTCGAGCAAAAAAGTCTGCTGTTTAATGCTCTGGTTGGATGTAAGTCCTTCCCTTATATATTCATCCAGCTTGCTTTGGGCTTTCAATGGATGAACGGCAATAACGGCAAATGCGACAGGAAGGAAATGCCGGAATAATCTGTTTTTAGGTGCTTGTTTAATCACTGTAATTAATTTGAACACTGTTCAATAATAGGGCAAAAAAAAGCTTAACTCTTTTCGAGTAAAGCAACGAAACACTCGTAACCGTGGTGCATCAGTTCGTCATTGGTCTTGCCCACAAAACTTGTTGTACGATCTGTGCAGAACAGGGCGCAAATACCATGCATGGCGGAAAGGATCATAAAAGTAAAGTACTCCGGATCCATACCCTTGAACCTTCCTTTCTGCTGGCATTCTTTAATGACAGCCGATAGTTGGTTTATAGCTTCCTGCGCTATTTTAAAGCCACCGGTTTCAGATACTTTTTGGGGTTCATCAACTATAAACATCAGATTGTAGTAATCTTTATTGTCCTTCGCAAATTGAATGAAAATGCGTCCCATGGCTTTTAACCGCTCAAAAGGGTCTGCTACTTTATTCAATACTTTTAACTGATTGACCAGCAAGTGGAAACCTTCCTTATGCAGCTCATGGAAAATTTCACTTTTATCCTTAAAATAAAAATAGATTGAGCCGGGGCTATAATTAATTTCATTCGCAATATTGCGCATGCTTGTTTGTTCATAGCCTTTTTCAAGAAATATTTTACGGGCACCAGTCAGTATCCGTTTGTGCATTTCCTGTTTTTCCTCCTGTTTTCTTTCTGCTATACCCATCGTTAATTAAAATGATAGTGCAAATTTATTGAACACTG
>NZ_JBJMLX010000484.1:0-21815 GCF_045805085.1 Niastella sp. | reverse complement strand
GACCTGCAGTATTATTGAAGTCAATATTGATCATCCTGTCTGGTACGGCCTTACTTTGATTGGAAGTTCGATGCTGTTTTATGGTTTGTGCAACCAGGCTATCCTCAAAAAAATACAACACTACAACGAACAACAAAAGCTTTTTTTTCATTAATAATTTCCTTTTAAAAAGTTGTTTTTTAAAATGTATTGTAAAGCCCGACGGGGCCCTTTTACAAGCCCCGCCAGTATGTTTATAATTATTATTTACCACCGGCCAAAACAGCGTTGATCGTACGCTGGTCGAGCACCGCATTATTGTTTCTGTCTAATGAGCCGCCTGTTTCCCACATAAATGGTTTGGCGCCAATTGCCAGGCATTGTTTGGTTAAAAACGTGTACCAGGCATCTACCGAATTATTATGTTTGTCTAATTCTTTAGGCACGTGTAGTTTATCAGCTGCGGATCTTCTGTTGGCGGAATATTCCCCCATTACACAGGGAATGCCTTTATCGATAAAATTTTCTTTGATCTTTTTATAATAGGCCAATTGGTCCGCTTCCTCGCCGCCTGTGCAATTGCGAATAGGCTCGATAGTTGAATGATTACCGGCGCCCCAGTAGTACAAAATATTGCCCCAGCCGCCTTCGGACGGATCGGCATTTAAAATGGCGAAACTGGTGGGCGAATAGTTATGGAATTCAAAAGCCAGCCGGTCGGGTGTCAGATCATATGGGAAATACCTGCCGGGCTGGATGAATTCGTCGGGGCCCTGAATGATCAATGTTCTATAAGCGTTTCTACCGCCGGTACTGCGCACGGCATCGATAAATGTCTGGTGATAACTCACCAGCACCTTCGCGGTGGCATCATCTGTACAACCGGGTTCGTTGGCGCTGGCAAACATCAAATGTTCATCAAAGCCGCGGAAGGCGGTAGCAATTTGCTCCCAGTAGGCTTTTTGCCGGGCATTCACACTATCGGTCCTGGCAAGGGACACATTGTTCTCCAGCCAGCCGCCATCCCAGTGAATGTTTACAAACACATACATATCATTGTTAACACACCATTGTATTACCTGTTTTACCGAATCCATCCAGGCTTGCGGTATTTTGGCCGTTGGATTATTTCCGCCATGTAAATACCAGCCGCATGGAATTCGTACTGAATTAAAACCGGTTTGTTTTAAAAAGCTGATATAGGAAGCAGTGGGATACGGCTCTATGCCATTTAATTCAAGCGTATTGCCAATGTTCACCCCCAGCTTTAATTTGGCGATCAGTTGGGCGGCCGTGCTGCTCATGCCCGATGCATCGGCAGCCACAGGCGATGTGTTATACGAAGGAAAAATATACCCGGGCTGAAAGACGTTGATCCGTCTGGCCAACCCGTTTGACGCATTCATGTAGATCAGTTTTGTGCGGGTGGCGCCGGTTTTGTTGGTATCGGAAACGCTGATATCAATGGTTGCATCACCCGCATCACCTGAAACGGCGCTTAATTTCACCCAGCCATACCCGGTGGTATCAATACGCCAGGCGCCATTGCTGTTGAAGCTGAGTGTTTTTGTACCACCGGTGGAAGCAATGGTATCCGTTTGATTAACCAAATCAAGCGAGGCAGGTGCACTTTGCTTTTTGCAGGCAAATAAACTTAGTATTATTAGCCCCCCTGCTATAATTAAAGTTGATTTAATGCTCATATTATGTATTGATCGATTATTTTATTTTAACAACTCTCATATTATCAAAGCCTGCATAATAACCTTTTTCAGTTGGGCCGTTGCCATAATTATGCATATATAAATACATTCCGGTATTACCTGAAGTACCAATCAGCTTGGTAAGATCGGTTAAGACAGCGCCTTTGCCATCGCCTGCTGTAGCGCTGTTTGCCCTGAATGCTGACAATGGTATAGTAACGGTAAGCCACCTATTGGTTTGAAAATCCACAGGGCCGGAAGGAGAGCTCCATGGCTCCCATCTGAACATGTACCCGTTAATATCAGTGGTTATACACAAGGACCCGCCGCTCCATGGTTTTGCCACATTCAATTCAAATTTAAGGGCCCAGTTTTCCGGTGCATCTCCTATGTTTGATGCGGGAACCCATTGTGCGGCATTGAGGCGAATGGCTGTAGAACTGTTATTTCCGTCACCACTGTTCATAGGGGTACCATTCAGCAGCATATACATGGAACGATTTCCTGCTAAAAGCGGATCATAAGGAGGCCAGCCCGAGTTGGGGTCACCCGATTCAAGCGAAGCGCCGCCCCACCATTGCCATCCGAATGAATTGCCCCATTCAAAATTGCCAACGATGCCGGTATTAATATCATTCACGTTAAAAATGGTGGACGCCGTGCCATAGAGTGTCGTTATAGTTACAATACCCGATGCAGAGAGTGTGGGGCATACAAATCCAATAGTCGTATAATCCGGAGAAACATTATAAGTACTAATGGTAGCTCCGGCAAAAACAAGGGATTGAATGTCTTTAAAAGCCGCCCCAACAATGTAAACCGAGTCACCGGCATTGGGGTTCTCGTTTGAGATCAACAAGATACTCGGCTTACCTACTGCATAGGTTTTGGTGGTGCTGGCTGTACCGCCCTTTGCTACCACAGTTATGATCCCACCGGGCACCTGGTCCTTTGGCGGACAAACAAACCCTATCCGCGTACCCATTGAATCTACATTGTACTTCGTGATAGTGGCGCCGGCAAATTGTACGCTTTGCACTAAAAAGAAGCTGGAGCCTGCTATATATAAAGAATCGCCAGGGAAAAATGTTTCGTTACTAAGTCCTGTAATAACAGGCGCCGGATAATTGAAATTGAACTGGTAGGTAGTAGTACCGGTAGTAGTTACATAAGTAACTGTATTGAGCAGATCCGCCGGAACGCCGTTAAACGGAATAACCGAAGGAATTTGAACGACAGCCATATCGTTGGCAAAATCCCCATAGTTGAAACTGGCTTCAACGCCGTCGAAACGAATATGAAGGGCGTTCTTCAAATTCTGCCCGTGAATGACCACCCACTGGCCCGGTGTTATACTTGTTACAACCGTATCATTGGGTGCGGCCGCATAATTTCGGATAGATGTTATTGTTGGTTCTGCGCTGGCCTTTTCCTTTTTACAGGCAGGTAGTATGATCACAACCAGCAATGCTATGGCGGAAAGATATTTTATACAATTCATCGTTAGTGTGTTAAAGGTTAATAATAAGGCACCGGTGGCTCGGCCAGATTAGGGTCGGCAGTCAGTTCAGAGGCAGGTAACTGCAAGGTGAACGCCGCAACAGTAGCCTTTACAACAGCGGGGTTAGGGTCACCGGGGGTAACCGTTCCTTTATCGTACGAAAACGATATCCGCTGTTGATTGTTGAGCAGATCCACTGCCTTGTTAGGGTTCCAGTAAGAAAGCCGCACCAGGTCTAACCAGTATTGCCCTTCAAAGGCAAACTCAATCCTTCTTTCTTTCAGCACACTATCCATGTTTATCGTTGTAACAGGATCGATACCAGCCCTGGTCCTTACCTTATTAAAATATTTCAATGCTTCGGCATTGGCGGTGGTTCCATTGTTTCCCAAAAGAGCTTCAGCATAGACCAGGTACACATCCGCCAGGCGAAGCAGGGCGTCATGTTCAATAGATGCCGTATAGGTCATAGCGGGCGCATTGTTATCCTTTTCGTTGCCGATAATATGCTTTTTCATACTTTGCCCGGTGGCTTTATATCCCCCTGCTGCCGCATTTAATTCAGGATAAAAATCTCCATTGAGCATAATGGTGGCTTTTCTTCTTACGGTATCTTTTGCAGAATACTGCAGGAACAGATCGTACGTAGCGTCCAAAGAAGTCCATCCACCGTTACGTTGCGGGTTAATATCACTCGAAGGCGAATAGGTAAGCAGCAAATTCCCTTCTTCCCAGCCAATACCGGCACCGGTAGCCCATTGCAATGCAAACAATGCTTCGGGATTATCGTTGTATTGCGATCTGAACAGGTTATAATAACTACCCAATAAATTCAACCCGCTTTTATTGCAGACATTGCCGGCATATTTTATGGCGCTGTCTAAATAGGACTGGTTACGGGTGCCGTTGCCCTGGCCCAAACCAGCCATCGTGAGGTAAACTTTGGCCAGCATGCCCTGCGCCGACCAGGTGGTTACCCTGCCTCTTTCTTCGGTTGTATGCAGGCTGTTTGCCGCAAATGTGAGATCATTGGCAACGAACTTATATACATCGGAAACGATGGCACGTTTTACCAACGGGTCCTGTATAAGCTTGCTGTTGTCTTCAATGATGGGTACGGCGCCCCACAACATGGCCAGGTAATAATAGGCCGTTCCGCGGATGAATTTTGCTTCCCCCAACGCGGCATTTTTATCGGAAGCAGCAATCGTTTTATCTGTTTTTTGTTCTATTGAGTTAATGACCGTATTGCATTGACCGATCAAATTGTATAATCCCTTCCAGCCACCCTGCATTACGCTGTTGCCTGCCGTAATGGTGCGGGTATACAACTGCTGCCAGTCACTGATCCATTGGCGGTTGCCGTTGCCGCTTAAGATATCGCCCAACGGCAAATAGGCTTCGTGATGCCATACGCCCCAGGTAGCACCGCCATAAAGGCTTGCGGTAGCCAGTCTTAATTCTGAAGTGGTTTTATAAAAGTTGTCAGCACTTATTTGCGATTGTGAAGGACGGTCGAGATAGCCTTTCTTACACCCGATACAGGATGTAACAACAAGCGTGGTCAGTATAATTATATTAATGTGTTTCATGTGCTAATTTTTATTTTTTGAATTTTGCCACATGTTATTCGCCATAAAATTTTCATCGCCGGTTGGTATAATAGCTCGAAAATTTTATGGCTCAGTTCATGATCTCAAACTTTTTTATCTGGTTAAATTCAGGTTCGCTCCGAATGTAAATGTTCTGGGTTGGGGATAATAGCCACCATCCCAACCGGCCTGCAATGGATTCCAGGACCCGATCTCGGGATCCATACCTGAATAATTGGTTATCATGAAAGCATTCGAAACAGTTACATAAAATCTAAGCGCATGCATATGCACTTTAGATAATAATGCTTCGGGAACTCTATACCCCACCGAGATATTTTTGCATTTGATAAACGAACCATCTTCGATCCAAAGATCAGACGGGCGGCCATTTTCATTCGTATTATCATTTCTCAGGCCTACAATTTTTGTATTCGGATTCTTCACATACGCGTTGTAGAGATTAGCAGTAGACTCCGTAGGATCTTTATAGGCAACCTGGGCATAATCCATCACAGACCTGAAATAGTTGGTATTGTTCTGCGGATTGGTCTGTGTGATCAATAACTGATTGAACACCTTGTTTCCCACATTGGAAGTGAAGAAAACGTTCAGGTCGAAATTTTTGTACGAAAAAGAGTTGTTAAACCCTAATTGGAATTTTGGAATGGGAGAACCCAAAACCGTTTGGTCTTTGCTATCAATAACCCCATCCCCATTCAGGTCTTTATATTTTCTATCGCCATACCAGATGCCGCCGCCACTAGGCGTAATGGGATAAGGAACGCCGCTTTGGTTTACCGGCAGGGCATGCCCGGTAAAATCTTCCGGGGTTGCAAAAACCCCATCGAATAAATAGCCATTGAAAACCCCGATCGGCTGGCCAACCACTGTTTTTTCAAACACATATCCATTGAATGTTTGCGACAGGTTAGCCGCATCGCCGCCCGCACCCAGGCTTTTTATTTTGTTTACGTTGTGTGAAACGGTAAAGTCGGTTCTCCAGGTGATATCTTTTGTTGTAATGTTGGTAGTACTGATCTTCAGATCAAATCCTTTATTGCTAACAGCGCCCACATTCACAATAGGCGCCTGCATGGCCCCGGGCGACCAGGAAGTGGTAGTTCCCGAAAACAAAGGCAATGGCAGGGCCAATAACAACCCGTCCGTCTCCCGATCGTACAGGTCAAAGGAGAAACTTATTCTGCCGTTCAGGAACGTTCCGTCAACGCCCACATTGGAATATTTTGTTTTTTCCCATGACACGTACGGGTTGGCCAGGTTATACTGGAATTGCGCCGAGCCCGATAAACCATTATTCACCGACGACAGCAGCGTAACAAATCTATTGCTCGGTATTCCCTGGTTATTGGTAATACCATAGCCTACCCGCAGTTTTAATTCGTTGATAAATCGTACATTCTTTAAAAACGCCTCATTATTTATTTTCCAGGCCAATGCGCCGGAATACGTATTCACCCAATTTCTGCCGGGTGCAAAATTGGATGAACCATCCCTGCGGATATTCCCTGTTAGCAGATACTTGTCGCTCCATCCCAGGTTAATCCGGCCAAACCACGATTCAAGCGCCGGTCCTGACCCTTTTCCCCCACCATTGGTGGCCGTATTGGCATCGCCGCTGCTAATCGCCGTCACAGAATTGGAAGGGAAATTTTGCCGGGCTGCCGATAAATTTTTAAAAGTGCTTAATTGCGCTTCATGCCCCGCTAACACATTTACATTTAATTTTTCAAAGGAATGGTTGTAAGTCAAAAAATTTCGTACTACGGTATAGATGTTCTGCCCGGAGGAAGAAGAGGATGAATTGGTGTTATTACCCACGTTCCCAAATTTATAGGTTGGGTTAAAGGACGCTTCGGTATTAAAATCAAAATTGCCCGACATTTCATTCCTCAGGGATAAGTCTTTATAAAACTGGATCTCGGCATAGGCATTTCCAAACACCTGGTTCCTGTTTTTCGTATGCGAATTTAAAAGCGCCAGCCCCACAGGATTCGGAACAGGGGTGATCCATCCTGATGTATTGGTGATACCGCCCCAGGTGCCATCCAGGTTTCTTACCGGGATATCGGGTGTTAAGATCAAAGCATTGGAAATTACACTGGAAGAAGTGGCATTCACGTTTTCGTCAACGTGACTCAATTGCAGGCTGGTGCCTATTTTCAGCCAGTTGGTTGTTTTGTTGTCGAGGTTCAAACGAACCGAATATCTTTTAAAGTCAGAGCCAAGGGCAATACCTTCCTGGTTGAAATAGGAAGCCGATAATAAATATTGGGTACGGGCATCGCCGCCATTAACAGTAATCGCATGATTTTGCATGGGCGCTTTACGAAATAATTCCGCCTGCCAGTCGGTCCCTTTTCCCAGGTATTTGGGGTTTACAAATTCCGGCCTGGCATCGAACCCCCACACCGTGGCGCGGTTGTTCAACAACGTGGCGAATTGCTGCAGATCAACCGTAGGCAATCTTTTAGGCAATTCCTGGTAACCGTAATACCCATCGTATGAAATGGTGGGCGCTCCTACGCGGCCTCTTTTGGTTGTAATTATTATAACCCCATTGGTAGCCTGCGAACCATAGATCGCGGTGGCCGAGGCGTCTTTTAACACATCGATACTTTCAATTTCCGCACTGTTGATGGTATTTAAAGGATTTGAACCACTTCCGGGATCGCCCGGGGATGGAATAATAACCCCGTCTATCACATACAGGGGGGCATTATTTCCATTGATCGATGATACGCCGCGAATTTGCACCGATACGCCACCGCCGGGCTGACCGGAAACCTGTTGTACCACCAAACCGGCCACTTTGCCCTGCAGCGCCTGATCGAAGGTGGCAGCAGGTGTTTTCCTGAGCTCTTCGCCGCTAATAGAAGAGATGGCGCCGGTAACGTCTTTCCTTCTGGTTTTACCATAACCAATTACCACCACATCGTCGAGTTTGATGGCAGTTTGCTCCAGTTTAATTTCCAGGGTATTGCGCTGGCCTACCTTCACTTCCTTTGACTGATAGCCGATCATGGAGATCAGCAGCCTGTCGCCGGGGCTGGCCTGAATGGTAAACTCACCGTTGTTGTCGGAAATGGTGATGGCAGAGGTGCCCGGAACCGAAATGGAGGCATCCGGTAAGGGCTTGTTGTCGGTAGTAGAGATAATTTTGCCGGTGATCTTTTTACCGGCCTTTTCCTGTGCCTGGCCGTTCAGCGAAATCAACAGGCAACAGGAAAAACTGCCAAGCAGCAGCTTTTGCACAATCGTAAATACTCTCATAAGCAAACAATTACGTTAGCGTTTAAAAATTAACTGTTTTGGTTTTGGTCGTTAGTTAGTCCCGGACTCGTTCATTGGACGGTATAAATCTACCGCACAACGCTGTAACCCAGGGGTGCCAAAAGTTGCAGATCATGGCATGAAATGTTGCAGGCAACTGATTTTCAGCACCGGTTGGTCGTACAATGAAAAACCCGCCAACCATTCAATTTTCATTGAAGTGTGGCGGGTTCGATCATTACCTAAAAGCTCTAATGTGTGTCGTAATACTTCTTTGTTATGTAATTGTAGATGTACCAGTTACTGGCATCTTTTTTAGCGATCAATTGCATGGTGCTGTCGGTCAGTGTTTTCACCGTCATTCTTGCATTCCAGTTGGCCACCTGGCCACCTTGTGCTTTGTCATGTAACACCTGGGCATCGATAGTCGCCAACTCACCGGTGGCCGGGTACAACATGTATTTACCGGTTCCCGACAGGTCAGGGAACATTTTATTATTGGCGCTGAAATTGGCGTTACCGATCAGATCAAAGGTCATGGTGCCATAATCGCCTGCTGAAACGCCCGCCCAGCCAATATCTTTAAAGGCAGGGTCCCATTCCCATCCCGAACCGCCAAAGTAAAATGGCCCCGTAAAATATTTACTCACCCCATTTGCATCCAGGTCCAACACCCATGTTTTCGAGTTTCCTAACCCACCACCGGTGAGTTTGATCCACATGGGGTCGCTTACGGTCTTTTTGTCAATAGTAGTTATAGTTACCAGCGTTGTATCCGCCATAACAATACCACCTGCACTCTCCACACCATACACAAATTTGTACGTTCCGGGGAAAGGAACATTGGTCGTATCGGTTACCTTGATGGATTGCCCATAAGGAGTAACCCAGTATGGGGTTAGCCCCGGGGTTAAACTGGTTAAAACAATATCATTGGGATTTGCCGATGAAGGCGCAATGGTGAACTTCAGATTATCCTTGTTGGCTTTTCCCCCCAATTCAAATATTTCAGGCTTGCACGAAGCATACAGCAGCGCTGATGCTGCCATACCAAGTACTATTATTAAATTAGTTTTCATTTCCTTTTATTTTTAAGTGATGACAAGTCTGTTACCAGCCGGCATTTTGTTTCAGTGTACCTGACGCCAAAGTGATCTGGTCGTTAGGGATCTGCTGAAACCCGCGGGTTGCTTTAATATTATCCTTCAGTTTTGAAGCAGAAGGCGGCGTTGCCGTGCCATCCTGGAAGTAGGAAACCGTTGTATTGGCAGCAATGGTAGCAGCTGCTGCATCAACACCCTGGCGCAACAGGTCCCAATAACGCAGGCCCTCACCCGCAAATTCCAACCTGCGTTCTGCTAAAATATCCGCTTTGGATACTGCCACAGCAGGCGCAGCGGACCCATCGGCCCTGTGGTGTACCTGGTTGAAATAATTGACGGCATTGGAGCTGCCCAATTCTGCCGCCATCAGCAACACATCTGCATAACGAATGGCGAAAAAATCCTGGGACTGACCGGTTTGGAAATTAGAAACCAATGAATTTCCACTCTTGTCGCACAGCATGGAATATTTTTTCATAAAATAGCCTGTGTATTCCCGGCAGTCGCTTGATTTGGCGTAATCCAGTTTTTCGTCGGCTACAGACATGATGGTAGCAAAACGCCGGGTATCCGTTGATGGATACAGGTTATAGAATTTAGGATCAACCGTACAGGCGCCCCAGCCACTCTGGTAAGGATAAATGCTTTGCGAACGGATCCCTTCCATTACCATCCACCGGTTACCGGTAGCGTCTGCCGACCAGTTGTCGGTGGAAGAATATTTAATGGCAAATACCACTTCCGGGTTATCCTCCCCTGCATAAGCAACATTTTTTGCGGTGGAAGCGGCCGGCCATAAGGTGTTGAAATCGCTTACCAGTGAATGTCCGCTATGGGCAATCACATCTTCTACTGCTGCCAAAGCCGTAGCGGCCGTTTCGCCGGCAATAGTACTTTTTCCATACAAACCGGAGTAGAACAGGTACGCGCGCGCCAATAAGGATTCCGCCGCCCATTTGGTTATTCTTCCGCTGGGCACACTTTTATAAGAAGCTGCAGGAAGACTATCCGAAGCTTCCCGTAAGTCTGTCATGATCTGGGTAAACGTTGCCTCCGGATCGGCTTGCGGCACAGTGCCAAGGGTAGGTGTTATTACCAGGGGAACATTTTCGAACAACCGCACCAGGTCTAAATAACAATAGGCCCGGATGAATTTTGCCTCGGCAGCATATGTTGTTCTTAACGCAGTACTGTCGCCCCAGGCCACCTTATCCATATTCTGCAATAATATATTACACTTGTAAATGGTTTGGTAATACGCTTTCCAGCCGCCGCTATGAAATGAAATATCCGAAGGCGAAACTGATTTATCAAATTCATCTACCATGGCCCATCCATACCCGTCGAAAGTGCCTGTGCCGCCAAAACTGTTGTCAGAGAACACTTCCAGCAAAGCAGGGATCTGATCATTGTTATAGATCTGATCGAGTCCATTGTAACAACCCACCAGGGCAGTATATGCTTCAGAAGGCTTTTTATAATAAGAGAGCGTGGTCTGCTTGGCATCGGTCAATTCGGTCGTAAGAAATTTTTTGCACGAACTGAATGTTATTATGCCAGCCAATGCAACAATGATATTTCTATATCCTTTTTTCATGATTTTTCTTTTTCTCAATTAGAAAATAATATTCACACCTGCCATATAAACCCGGGGGCGTGGATAAAATCCATTGTCAACACCCTGGCCAAAAGAATGGGGATTATTAGCAGTGGCGCTGTTTCCGGTTGCATCCGGAGCGGAAGCGCCCACCTCAGGATCCATACCACTGTATTTTGTAAACGTGATCAGGTTTTGGGCAGCTACATATAAGCGGAACTGGCTTAAATTTTTCCATCTTATCAATTTTGCCACATCGTACCCGAGGGTAACGTTTGACACCCTTAAATAGCTTCCATCATGAATATAGAGATCAGAAAATTCTGTCCAGTTAGAACTGTTTTGCGTGATGCGGGGTCTTGTATTCGAAGTTCCCTCCCCATGCCAACGGCCAAGAATATCACTGGTATAGTTAGCCCATTGACCAGGACTCCGGTAAGCCTGAACAATTTTATTCCCTGCTACGCCATTGGTGGTAATACCCAGATCGAAGTTCTTATAGTTGGCGGAGAACCGGAAACCAAAAATATGATGCGGATTGGGATCACCGATATTGGTTTTATCTTTCGCGTCAATGACGCCGTCTCCATTCAGATCTACCAGTTTCACGTCACCGGGTTGTGCATTCGGTTGCAGCAACCCGTTCTTACCATTCCAGGCCGCCACCTCGGCAGTATTCTGAAAGATCCCTGCGGTTTTATAACCCCAGAAATAACCAACAGGATTTCCGGCGGCAGCACGGAAGAATTCGGGGCCATTGACATATAAACTGTTTGTGCCACCGTGAATGATGCCATCGGCAGTTGGAATATTGTTCACTACATTTTTATTGTAGGCATAAGAACCGGATACATTATAAGTAAAATCGTGGCCCACATTTCCGTTATACGCCAACTGAAGCTCTATTCCTTTATTGGTAACCATTCCGCCATTGATGTATGGATTAATGCTAACACCTGCCGTGCCTAACAACGGCGCTGCTACCAGCCAGTCTTTCGTGGTTTTGTTGTACCAGTCAAGGCTTACGTCTAATTTATTATTCAGGAACCTGGCATCCATACCAATATTGGTTTGGCGGGAAGTTTCCCATTTGGTGTCTGCTACCCCAATTGTTTGCGGGTAGGAACCCTGCGTTAAAGTAGTATTATCACCGCCGAAATTGTACCGGGCATTTGCCAGGGAAATTAAATACAGGTAGTTAAAGGCATCGATACCATCATTACCGTTAGTACCCCAGCTTGCTCTCAGTTTCAGGAAGTTCAGCCAGGTTTTAGTGGTGGCCATAAAATCCTCATTGCTGGCTACCCAGCCGGCAGACAACGATGGGAAATAGCCCCATTGATGACCGGGGGCAAACATGGTAGAACCATCGGCACGGAAAACAGCAGTAGCCAGGTATTTTTCTTTGTAACTGTAGTTCACCCGGCCGAAGAAAGAAGATTGGGCGTACACGGCGTTCTCATTCCCGGTCAGTGACACCCCATTAGTAATAAGTTGAGCCGCCTGAGCATATCTTTTGTAATATTCGAGATCAGTTTCACCCGGAAGACGGGTAATAGTAGTAGGGTTACTCATGTTAATTTGAGTTACCGTAGAATTACTCAGATAGCCACGATCGAAAGAACTGAATAAAGTAGCGCCTGTATTATTTCCGTTCATCCAGGTTCCCTGCGTTTTTCTGACTGCAGTACCTGCCAGCACATCAAATTTGTGCTCTTTCAGGTTGAACTGATAGTTGATCGTATTATCAAAGTTCCAGGTATATCCCTGCGAAGAACCCTGCGTAATGTTCTCATATGCATTGAAAGCATACACTGATAACGTATCATACGCAGGTCTGTAACTATGATTAGCCGAAGAAGAATAATTCACCCCAAAAGATGATCGTATTCTTAAGTTTTTGATGGGCTCCAGCTCTGCATACACATTTCCCACCACCCTTTGCGTTTTGGTATCATTCTGATTATTGTATTTCATCAACGCATAAGGATTGGCTTCGGTATTATTCCAGGGTCCCCCATTATATGTAGTAGACTTTCTACTGCTTAAATAATTGCCCTTTTCATCGTACATCGCCAATAAGGGGCTTGTACCTATGGCACCGGCCAACACGTTACCGGAATATATTCCGCCATCAGCAATTCCTTTTTGATCGGTCATGGAAAAAGTGAGGTGCTCCCCTACTTTTAATGCACCATTGTACAATTTACGTTCGGAGTTTGCTTTGAAGTTGGTACGTTTATAATCTGACTGGTTGGCGCCGCCAATGATGCCACCCTGTTCGGTATAGGAGCCACCAATTGAATAAGTGGATACGTCAGACCCGCCATTGGCAGAGATATTGACATTCTGGATCGGCACATTGGTAGAGAAGATCTGTTTTAACCAGTCGGTGCCATGAGCCGGCAACAGGCTGCTCCCCTGGGCTAACCCGTCAATTTGCGCCTGCGTGAACAGCGGCGCTTTACCACTGTTAACGGCCGCTTCATTTTGCATGGTAGCATATTGTTCCGCATTCAGCAAAGGCAGTTTACGGGCAATGTTCTGCACCCCGTAATAAGCATCGATGGAAATTTGTCCGTCTTTTTTACCTGATTTCCCGGTGCGGGTAGTAATCAGTACCACCCCGTTGGCGCCGTTAACCCCATAGATGGCGCAGGAGGCGGCATCTTTCAGGATATCAACCGAAGCAATATCCGCATTGTTCAGGTAAGTAATATCGCCGGTGATAACCCCATCCACCACATACAGCGGATTGGCATTTCCGATAGTTCCAACACCACGGATGTTCACTTTAAACCCGCCGCCGGGTTGTCCGGAGGTGGAAGTAATGTTAACCCCGGCTGCCTGGCCCTGCAATGCCTGTAAAGCATTGGTGTTGCCCAGTTTGGCAAGGTCTTCCCCTTTTACCTGGGAAGTAGCGCCGGTAACCAGTTTTTTCTTTTGGGTACCGTAACCGATCACTATTACATTTTCCAGCTGGTTGATGGCTTCCTTCAACTGGATGTTTAGTTCACCGGTACCCGCCTTAATTTCCTGGCTGGTAAAGCCAACAGCACTGAACTGAAGCACATCTTTTGGTGTTGCCTCGATCATAAATTTTCCGTTAGCGTCCGTAACAGTGGAACGGTTGGTTTTCTTCACGGTAACCGTTACCCCCGGAACCGGGGTGCCCCGGTCATCTGTGACGGCACCATTTACCTTTGCAGATTGCGCAAAGGCATGGGAATTTGCGAGGAATACCAATAAAATACCCCACAGCGTCATTGTTCGCAAGCGAATCGTTTTGGTTGATCTCATATTTAATTGTTTAGCTTAACTACAATTTTATCACTAGCTTTTTTCCTTCATACAACACTTCTTTATTGCCCTTTACATCAAAGTCGAGCTCCTTTGGTTCTTTGGACGTGATGAGGTTGATCTGAAATGTTCTTTTCTGTAGCATTCCATTGAACGATCCTTTTCGATCGCCGATGGTAACCGTTTTCGTTGTTTCGTTATATTTTATGGCAATGGTGGAAAATGCGCCTTTTTCGTAATTGTAATTCGTGCCTTCATCTTCATACAGGTTGAAGGAAGCATCTGCACCGGTATACACGTTCAGGGTGATGGTATCGGCCGGTTTTTCCGCCGTGTACTGCAACGCCGGCCCGAAAGGAATGATGGACCCTGCTTTTACAAAAACAGGCATGCGTTCATACGGCGCTTCTGCCACCATTTTCTGACCGCCCGCATAATACCGGCCAGAATACAGATCGTACCAGCCTGCGCATATTGGTAAATACAATTCCCGGTTGCGTTGTTTGTAATTGTACACAGGGTTTATAAGCAGGGAAGGACCAAACATGAATTGATCGCCGGTGTTGGCCACCGCGGTGTCCTTTGCAAAGTCCATTACCAGCCCGCGCATGAGGGTGTAGTTCTCATGGTAAGCCGCCCCTGCCAGGGAATAGGTATAAGGCAACAGGCGGTACCGCAGTTTATCATAGAAAAGAATGCTTTTGTAGGCGGCATGATCATCCGGCGCAATATTAAAGATCTCGCGGTAAGGGAACTGTCCGTGCGCGCGGAACAAAGGAACAAAGGCGCCAAACTGGTACCAGCGGGCATTCAGCTCTCTCCATTCTTCCAGGCTTTCCGCATTGGGTTTTTCAAATTTTTCCGGCGTTACAAAACCGCCGATGTCCATGGTCCAGTAAGGAAGGCCCGACATAGAGAAATTCACGCCTGCAGCGATCTGGTTCTTCAGGTCGCGCCAGGTGGCGCCGATATCACCGCTCCAGATAGCCGCTGCATAGCGCTGCGAGCCGGCATACCCCGAACGGGTGAGCAGGAACACTCTTTTATCGGGGTCCTGTGACCGTTGTCCTTCATAAATGCCTTTTGCATTTTGCAACGGATAAGCATTCAGGTATTCGGCTGCGGGGCCCAGGGCAGTGGGCGTCATCTGCAGCTTTCTTTTTTCAGGACTAACATTCGAAAGAATATCGGGCTCGCTGGCGTCCATCCACCAGGCATCGATCCCCTTTGTGTAAATTTTTTTGCTGATGAGATCCCAGAAACCTTTTCGGGCACTGGCATTAAAAGCATCGTAGAAGGTGGAAACATACCCATTGGCGATCCAGTCTCTTTGGCTGTCGGCGATATTCCTTTTATACAGCCATCCTTTTTTCTCAAACTCATTATAAACGGGCAGGCCTTCATAAAACTTGGGCCATACGGAGATCATCAGGTGCGTGTTGTATTTTTTGTGCAGCACCGCTATCATGCTGTCGGGAGCCGGAAAACGGCTTTCATCAAATTCCTGGCTGCCCCAATCGGCTTCTTTCCAGTAGCTCCAGTCCAGTACTATATTGTCGATCGGGATCTTTCTTTTTCTGAATTCATCAACGGTTGACAGGATCTCATTTTGCGTTTTATATCTTTCGCGGCTTTGCCAGAAACCCAATGCCCATTTGGGAACGATCGGCGCTTTACCGGTAAGATCCCGGTAACCGGAGATCACCTCATCCATATCGTTGCCATAGATAAAATAATAGTCTATCTGCTGCCCCGCTTCCGACAAAAATCCAAAGCTGTTTTGCGCTGCTGCGCTCAATGGTTCCTGCCATTTCAGGGATAAATAAGATTCGCCGCCTTCGGGGGTCCATTCAATTTTAACGGGTATTTTTTCGCCCTTATTTACAAAGAAGGGCACCAATACCGGCGCCGGGTTCCAGGCCTTTCGCCAATGGTCCATTACCAGTTTTCCATTCAGCCACACTTTCAGCGAACCGCCAATAGTGAACCGCAATTGATGAAGACCGGTAAGATAGCTGGCCAAACTGCCTTCCCAGGTTACCACGCCTGTAGCGGGCGTAAAACCGGCAGGAAGCTGGATCTTTGAATCGCCCAGGAAGGGCATATCAATGTTTGTTTCAGCCCTTACAATATTTACCTGTTGTGGATCTTTTTTGTCATTCGAATAGGAAGCCGTTAACCAGCCGGTCTCTCCTTTCTTTGAGAACAGCTGTAAGGCAGCCAGGGGGTGAAGCGGTCTGGTATCGCCGGCAGTGGTCAATGAATAATTATCCCAAAGGATGCCATAATTTTTACGTGAGATCAAAAAAGGGATGGCCACCTCTGTGTTGTTTTGAAAGAACTGCACCTGTTGTCCTCTGTAATTATACACCCCGTCCTGGTGCTGGCCCAGGCCATACCAGGCGTCATCGGGCGTAGTTTCAAAAGTCTGCTCCAGTTGAAACAAGCGTTTACCATCAAATACACAAGGCTGAAAATGCCGGCCCAATGCCTGTTTTTCAGCCAGGATTTTTTCCCCCTTCGCGTCGCGGAAAGAAACAGCGCCTGTTCTCAGGTCCACCACAGCAGTGAGCTTTTTGGTTTTTAGGGTTATGCTTTCCTTACCGGGAATTACATTCCAGAAAAGGTCGGGCCTTTTTTTATAAACGGTGATCAAACTTTCAGTTGGGGTAATCTCTTTTTCAGGAGCTGCGATCACTCTTATAATATTGTCTGTGATGACTTCTAACTTAACTGCATGGGAGGTACCTGTAACAAGGGGATCCGTATAAATGATTACGCCGTCGGGCGTTGTTTTATAAGCGGGGGGAGCTGCTGCCAATAATGCATTAATGGCAATAACACTGAATATGCCCAAAAACAATATTCTTACTTTCATATAAACAATCAATCGGTAAAAAGATAGTGTAAAGCTATCGCCGTGGTGGGTAAAACAAGGGTCCCGATTGTTGCAGACTATGGTAGGAATTGTTGCAAGAGCATGATTTTCATTATATTTTCAGTTACAAATCCGACTTTTTCGGAACTTTACATTTTTTACAATGAGCAAACGATTCCTTGCATATAACTTCTCGTTATTACACGTAGACAGTGTTAAGCTGAATGAAAAATGGAACTATCCGAATGTGATCAGTCCTTATTTCCGGATCTATTATATCGACGAAGGAGAGGGATTTGTTTCCACCCGGCACGAAAAGATCAAATTGGAACCCGGTTATTTGTACGTTATTCCCAGCTTTACCCTGGTGCACCTGTTCTGCAAGCAGTATGTAAGCCAGTACTTCCTTCATTTTTTTGAAGAATCTGCGGAAGGCATCTCGCTTTTTGAGTACAACAGAAAAGTTATCAGAACCCCGGCCTGTGAAACCGATATTGCCAACTTCAAACGATTACTGGAAATAAACCCCGGCAGGGGCATTAACCGGTCAGACAATCCAACGGTGTACGAAAAGAATCCTTATTATAAAAGCTACCAGGAACTTAATAAAACAGTAAGCGATCCGGTTTACTTCGAAACGCAGGGGATCATTCTTCAATTGATTGCCCGTTTTTTAAACTCCAACCGGTTCAAGACCAATAACCTTGACCCGGCGCCTTCCAAGATCCTGGATGCTATCCGGTACATTCAATTAAACCTGACAGAAAATTTGACCGTGGCCAGTTTAGCCAGGCGGGCCAACCTCAATGATGATTATTTCTCCCGGTTGTTTTTCAGGTATACCGGGCAACGACCATTAACCTATCTTCATGAGAAGCGAATAGAACGCGCCCAGTATTTAATTGCCACCAGCAGTTTGTCTTATACTGACATTGCCGAAAAGACAGGATTTGAAAATCAATCCCACTTTGCCAAAGTTTTTAAAAAGGTCACCAGTCTTACCCCTGGTAAGTACCGGCAGCAAAACCTGTTGGAAGGATAAGCTCATTTCATCAGCCGCACATAAAAGATCCTGGGCGTCTTTGAACTTCCGGAAGCCGAAAACTTCACCTCCACCGATCCGGTTGCTGCCTGGAGTAAATTATCCGGTATAGCATAATCTACCGAAAAGAAGGAAGCCCCTTTTGTGCCATCCAGTTCTTCCTTTTTCAATAAAGCGCCGTTTATAAAGATCTCAACGCTGCTTTTATCGGTCCCGTAATACAGGACCCGCACTATCTTTCCTGCCTGTTGGGTATTTTTTAACTGGTAACTGAACCAGCCACCCGCCCGGCGCCAGTGTTTGTCTTTAAATAACCCGGTTTCCGTGAGCTCGCCCTTGAACTGATGGTCTACTTCCGACTGTTGTTCGCCCGGCGCCACCTGGTCAAGCGTGCTATTTTCCAGTTCCAGCTTTTGTTTTTCTTCGGCCGCTAATTTTTGCTGCAATTGGTTCAACCCTTTTTCGTCTGTCACCCGCCAGTAGATCATGTAGCGGGCATCGTGAACGGTATAGAAAGGCTGCAAGGTTAGATTCTTATAGTCAGCTGGATAGATCAGCTCAGCCGCGGTGAAATGAAGCGGTTGATCTTTCACCGGTTGCAGTTGTAAAGCGGGATCGCTTTGGTGCGTAATGATCATCGGTGCTTTGTCAATGGGATACAGCGGCCCGCCGGCTACATGTCCCATCCTGCTTCCATCAGCCTTTAACCCAACCAGATTGGACGTATCTGTTTTGGCAGCCAGGACAATGGGCCCATATACAAAGGAAGCCCATGGGGAGCCATCCGGCAAATACTCCATGGTAGCATGCATCGGCAACCGGATGGAGACCACATCTCCTGTTTTCCATGTTCTGTTTATCACCACAAAACCGTTTGCATCTTTGGTGGCTTCCAGTTTGCGCCCATTCACGCTGATCTGCATTTGTCCCTGCTTAACCCATACCGGGTACCGGAGATGAAGGTTGAAGGATTGTGGCTGATCGATCGTACACTTTAATAAGGAGGTTTCCTGGTCGGGAAAGTTTGTTTGCTGCACCAATGACATCCCTTTCTCCTTCCACACCAGTTTTGAGGCAATAAACAAATTCACAAAAAGATCATTGGCGGTATGCGCATAGATCAGTTCGCCATATTTGCCATGGTTTTCCATGCCTGTTCCCACACAGCACCAGAAACCTTCCTGCGGCTGCGAATACACGCGGTAATGTTGCGGGCGCATAGGCGTGAAATATACAAAGCCTCCCTTTGGGTGCTGGGAAGATAAAATATGATTGAAGACCGCTCTTTCATAGTAATCGATGTACCCGCTTTTGGGATCCGACAAAAATAATTTCTCCGTCAACCGCAGCATATTGTACGTGTTGCAGTTCTCCGGCCCCTGTACATCATCGATCATGGAAGAAAAATCAGCGGCCGGGTTAAAATGTTCCCGCACACTGTTGCCGCCAATGGAAACGGTTCTGTGTTGAACAACCGTGGTCCAGAAAAATTCAGCGGCCTTTGACCAGGCTGTATCACCGTCGAGCTCGGCAATGCGCTTAAAACCGATCACTTTGGAAATTTGGGTATTCGCATGAAGCCCATTCAAGGAATCCTCTCCCTGCAACAGTGGGAATAAGATGGCTTTATGAGACAGTTTCTTAGCCATTTCCAAATATCTATGATCGCCGGTGATCGCTGCTACATCGGCAAACACTTCATTGATGCCGCCCTGTTCCGTCTTCAATATTTGCTGCATGTCATCATCGGTCAGCTTGCTGGTGATGGTAATAAACCAATCGGACAATTTGATGAGGATCTCTTTTGCTTTTTCATTACCAGCGATCAAATAAGCATCGCGTAATCCTGCAAACAATTTATGAATATTGTAAAGCGGCACCCACCTGTCGCCCAATGAAAAATTGCCTGCTTTTAATTTTCCCGCTGCCATGTCATTCCACAACACTTTTCCCCGAGGCACCCCGCTTACATACCCATGTCCATCTTTTCGCTGGCACGAATCGAGCCAGTCGATCATATAATTCAGGCGGCGCCCCACTTCTTTGTTGCCGGTGGCCGCATACATGTTGGCAAGGGCCGACAAATAATGCCCGCCAGTGTGGCCATCGAGGCCGATAACTTCCCAGTTCCCGTAATTTTCTTTCCGGGGTGGAATGCCGGCTTCTTTTAAGAAGGGCGCCAGCAAACGATCCGGATCCAGTTGCAGCATGTATTGCAGATCCGTTTCCTGCGCGTCTTTGAACGGACTGCTCAACAATTGAACGGATGATAAAGGAAAAGCGGTTACCCTGGTTTGAGAAAAACCGGTACCGGTAAAAACAAATAAAAGCGTAAACAGGCTGGCATGCTTCATCGTTAAAAAAGATTTATGGCTTTTGCTTCCTGTTAGTCAAAAAAAACAGGGTTTACCCTAAACAAGAACCGCTTTTTTATTCCGCTTCCAACACCGCCGTTGCTACCGGAAGTGATCCGCTCCTGGCGGTAATGGTTATTTTGCCTTTCCTGTTGGTTGATCGTACAATGGCCATACATTTTCCCTGCCATGCTTCCATCGAAGGTCCTTTTAACGGGGTATGACTTTGCTGATCGCCGTTGCCTACGGCCGCGAGTTTACCGGCCCCGCTCACTTCAAAAGTAATCGTATTGCCCGCAAATGGTACCGGTACCCCATGGGCATCCAACAGCTGTACCGCCACATAGCTCAGGTCCTGCCGGTTTGCCTTCAGCACTTTCCTGTCGGGCGACAGGGAAATTTTTGCCGGACTTCCGGCGGTTTGCACAGCAAACGACACCTTTTTTCCATCCGCCGTTTTTCCTATGGCTTCCAGTTTGCCTGGCTCATAGGGCACTTCCCAAAAAAGGAAAGCTTCCTTATTAAGGTCCCATTTGCGAACGCCCAACGATCGACCATTCAGTTTCAGTTCCACTTCCGGCACATTGGTATACACATGCACGGCGAGGGTATCGCCTTTTACTTCATGATTCCAATGCGTTTGCACTTTTGGCCAGTTCCAGAAAGAGCAGTACTCCCTGTTCCTTGCTGACGTATCGGTTTGTACGGCAATGTGCACCATGGGTTCACTATTCCAAAGGGCTTTCCTGAACCAATAGGCAGGTTTGGGAAAACCGCACATGTCAATCACCCCGCAATCCGCGCCGCGCCAGGGCCAGGTGGGCCATTTTTTCCAGAAGGCACAACCGGTACCTACATCGCCAATGCCCGCTTCACCGAGGTAATCGAACCCCGTCCACAAAAACTCGCCGGCCACATAGTCTTTCAACTGCCCTTCCAGCCATTGCTCGTAAGAATGCAATTGGTTGCAGTCGCCCGGGTGGTAGGGATACATCACCGTTTCGGTACCGACAATCACGCGGTTGGGATATGTTGAATGGTCGGGTTTATAATGCGCCTCCTGGTAATTGTACCCCACTATACCCAGCAGCTCGCCCATGCCATACGCATTCACATTAACGATCTCATTACAGGCGGCGGTAAACGGACGTGTGGTATCGTATGTACGCGCTGCCGCCAACAGCCTATTGGTGATCTTTAATGCGTTCTCTTTATTGTATTGCTCTCTTACTTCGTTGCCAATGCTCCAGGCTATCACAGCAGGATGGTTGAGATCGCGTTTGATCCAGTTGGCTACATCCTGCTGGTACCATTTCGCAAATTGCGGGGCATAGCCGGCCGGCGATTTTCCATCCATCCATTCATCAAAGATCTCGTCAATCACCAAAAAGCCCAGGCTGTCGGCATACGCCAGCAATTCCGGCGCCGGCGGGTTGTGGCTCATACGCAGCGCATTGCAGCCCATGTTTTTC
>NZ_JBJMLX010000483.1:0-29073 GCF_045805085.1 Niastella sp. | reverse complement strand
TAGTGTTCTTCGATGGCCGTGGCGGTCCTCCGGCACGTGGGGGTGGTAAAACCCATAAGTTCTATGCTTCTATGGGCAAGAACATCAGCAATAAAGAAATTCAATTGACTATACAGGGACAAACCGTTAGTTCCAACTTTGGTACTATCGACTCTGCCCAGTTCAATATTGAACAATTGTTGAATGCCGGAATTTCGAACGATGTCTTTGCCGATAAAGACAAAACATTATCAATAGAAGAAGAAGAAATTCTGGGTGAACTGGCCGAAGAAGGTTTGAGATCCTATAATGAATTAAAGAACAATCCCGACTTCTTAAATTACCTGGCGCATGTTAGTCCGCTGAAATTCTACAGCCAGACCAATATCGGCAGCCGGCCGGCCAAACGCGGCTCTTCATCAAAACTGTCGTTGAAAGATTTGCGGGCCATTCCATTTGTAGGCGCCTGGAGCCAGTTAAAACAAAACGTAACCGGTTACTATGGTGTGGGCAGTGCCTTACAGGCCATGGAGAAAAAAGGCAAATTAAACGATATTAAGAAGGTTTACCGCCATTCGTTGTTCTTCAAAACCCTGATGGATAATTGCGAGATGGCGATGAAGAAATGCTTCTTCCCCTTAACGGAATACCTGGCGCAGGACCCCCGGTACGGCGAGATCTGGAACCAGATCTACAAAGAATACGAATTAACACAACGGTATATTTTCCTGTTATCGGGCAAAAGCGAACTGATGGCTGATTACCCTGTTGAGCAGCTGTCGGTATTAATGCGTGAACGCATCGTGTTGCCATTGACCACCATTCAGCAATACGCCATGTCGCGTATTCGCCTGATGGAAGAGCAAAACGCGCAACCACAGCATAAAGAGATCTTCGAGAAGCTGGTTATCCGCAGCTCGTTCGGTATTATTAATGCGGGAAGAAACTCAGCGTAGACGTGAATGGTCAATGGTGAATGGTCAATGGATTTTTCAATTTTCAGCTTCCTGATTAGTTCGAAACTGAGAAAATCGCGAGCTATTCACCATTTACCATTCAACATTCACCAAAAAATAAACGCACCCGGCGAAACGGGCGCGTTTTTCTGATAACTAAAACAACGGTAATGAAAAAAAGCATTAAATACTATTTCATTTATACCGCACAGCGTTAGTTAGTTTTGGTTATAGGTGAAAATCCAGAACACTATTGAATATTATTTGAACTTCGTTAATCGGCATCCGCTGTTCAATCTCACACTTCTCTTACCTGGTATATTCAAATACCCTTGTTTTTCAAATACAAACCAATCGTGTTGAGGGGGTGAAAGAAACCAATTCGCTAAAATATTATGATAAATATAATATAATCAAATAAGCCATATTCTGTTCTAAACTTAATGCCTAATTACGCAAATTGTTTATTATTATAATCAAAAATACCATTTTTTAACGGCATCATGTAAATTATACTACATATAAAATTAATAATAATACTGATACCTCTTTGTGCACAAATTCCTGATTTTTTCATATTTCTTCTAAACCAGACAGAGACCAAGCCCAGACATAACCCAGACCAAGCCCAGACAAACCGCAAGGATTCCGATCTCTTTGTTTGGTCTTTATTTATAATATGTTTTTTAAGGTGTTATCCATAATATGCCATAAAAAAGGGTACTTCCAGGCCGGAAATACCCTTTTGGTATATCTTATTGAAAAGGCCCAACAAAAACCATCGACTTAAAAAATCAATTATGAAAATACCGGTTGCTCTTTAGGCTGGGGTTGGTATTCTGGGATATCTACAACAGCAGGTTGATGCGGATATGCTTCTGTACCATGCTCAAATACATCTATACCGCCAGAGCCTGTTTCTCCTTTTGCTTCTACCCGCAAATTCCATGGGTCGGGTAACTGCCTTATAACCCACATCAATATAAATGCAACTACAAAGGTGCCAATGGTAATAATGGCGCTGCCAATAAACTGAGCCTTCAGCACACCCATTCCTCCGCCATACAACAAACCAGTTACCGGGGCACTGTTATCTGCGCCAAGCGGCCCTGTTGCGCCATACTTGCCACAAGCAAAAAAACCTAGCGACAGGGTTCCCCAAATACCACAAAAACCATGTACTGCAACGGCGCCCACCGGATCGTCTATACGACAGTATTCAACCAGCCAGGCGCCGGCATATACTACAAAACCGGCAATAGCGCCCAGTAAAATGGCCCCCAACGGGCTTACCCAATAGCAGGGGCACGTAATGGCCACCAAACCGGCCAAAAAGCCATTGATAGAAAAAGCCAGGTCGAACTTTCCTTTTGTAGCACCCCACCAGTAAGCAGCCATCATAGCGGCCAAACCGCCGGTACAGGCAGCCAGGGTTGTGTTAGCGGCTACGCGGCCAATGCCTTGTGCATCTAAAGCCGAAAGTGTACTGCCGGGATTAAAACCATACCAGCCAAACCATAATAAAAAGCCGCCTACTGCCGCCACGGTAAGGTTATGAGGAGCAGGCATGCCTCCACCGTCACGCGCAAATACTCGCCCAAGACGGGGACCAAGCACCATAGCGCCTGCCAATGATATAACACCACCAATGGTATGCACTACCGTAGATCCTGCAAAATCGCGAAAAGGCTGTCCGAGAGAAGGAAGGAAATTACCGGCACTGCCCATGGTAACCAAAAATCCATCTGGTCCCCATGCCCAGTGACCGATGATGGGATAAATAAAACCGGTTACCCCAATGCTGTATAATATGTCGCCACGAAAACTGGTACGACCGATCATGGCGCCTGAAGTAATGGTTGAGCAGGTATCGGCAAATGCAAACTGAAAGATCCAGTGCGCCAGTATGGGAACACCGGTAGCTTCGTAGGTATCAGGAGCACCTGAAAGAAAAAACCAATGCGTACCAATAAAGCCATTACCATGACTAAACATAAACGCATAGCCAATAGCCCAAAAAAGTATACCGCATAAACAAGTATCCAGTATACACTCCATTAAAACATTCACGGTTTCTCTCTTACGGGCAAAACCCGCTTCCAGCATAACAAAACCAGCCTGCATGCCAAATACCAAAAAAGCAGCCACCAGTGTCCACACGGTATTTATTGAATTCACCATGGCTGTTTCATGTGCTGTATAGCCGGTTTGCGCCTGAGCAGGCGTACCCAGCATACCGGGAAGAAAGATCATTGCGAGAAACACGAGGCCCAACCCAATCATTTTCCCCAGAAAAATGGTAGAACCTAACTTCCATTTTTCTGAACGGGTAAGTTGAATGGCGGGTTCCAATACATTTTTCGTATTTCCCGTTAAACTGGAAAGGATACGAAAAAAGCCTAAATGCTTTGCTTGCATGTTAAAAAAGTTTTAATTGGGGTGAACAATAGAAGTTTAACCGGCGATGCCGCCAATTCAACTTAATATCAGCCTGGTCGTCTCTTTTGGGTTTTGTGCAATGCCTTATAAGGCAGTTGACACATATGTTATGATCAAAATATAATTACACCTTATGAATTCAGATCCAGAGCCCCGAATACTTTAAAACCTACATACAGCAAACAATAAACAATGAACTTCTTTGCTCCGGTACTAATAAATCATCCTCAATAGTGTACGGATGCAAATAAAATAAGCGGGTTAGTTTTGGTTACGGCCCTTGTATAGCAGAGCAGTCCATGTAGCTCTGGTTTAAGGAAGTTGACAGTTGGAACTGTGATTACCAACTGTCAACCGTTTTTTATCTCTCATGTGAAACAAACAAAATCATCTTATCACTGCTAAAAATGCCAGGTAGCTGCCAAAATGAAAGTACCTGTGCTTTTTACCCCCTCATTTGGATTCTTGGTAAAAATGGGATCCTTTGAACTATCCAATCTGAATTCAGGAATGATGGTCAAATTCTCGATATGGATGTTGCCCGAAAGGGTTGCAGCGATAACACTGGTGCCTAATCCGGCCGCAGAGGAGAATCCTGACACGGCATTCTTATCATCGAAATACTCACCACGCAGGGTTAAGCCGAACGTTTTGGAAGGATCAGCATTCAAATAAATGGCAGATCCCCACCAGCTATCGCCACTGCTTTTGCCATTGGGCTTAACAGACTGAACCGTTCCGTTATAACCGATGCTGAACTTATCACTAAGGGTGCCGTTCACTACCAGGTCAACCTGGTTAACGGTGTTTTCGGCCAGGTCTTTACCGCCCTGGTAATTAAGGAAAGCTTTCAGACTACCGCCTTCACTGGTATAACTGGCCTGCGCCAGCGCCATTTTCTTGGAAAAACTGGCGGTCACATTGTCGGTAGGATTGGCTACCCCCAACATGAACCCAAATTTACCAGCAGTATATTCAGCTTTTAACCCAGTATGAAAGAAAGGACCGAACGAGAACATGTACGACATGCTATAGTTGCGGTTCATATAGGCATCTACCACCTCGTAACCGATATGGGTGGCCCATTTACCCATGGTGAACTTTAATTTATCGGTAGCGGCCACTGAAATGTAGGCCTGCTTGATAGCGGTTCCCAAACCTGTGGCTTTCTCATTGTAAGAAAACTCTTCCGCCCTTCTGCCAAAACCCAGATCCAATGTTCCCGTTACTTTACCAGTGGTATAATCAGCCCTTACCGATGCCATCCCCAATTCGAATGAATTGTGCGAATTGGTAAAGCTGGTGTAATTATTAGTAATGCCTGAATCTTTGGCATTATGGAAATTATAGCGATAATATGCATCTACAGAACCTGTAATAACGAGAGGACTTTTTTTCGTAGAATCTTGCGCTTTAACATAAGAACCCAGGACCATGCTAAACATGGCCAATGAAGAAATTTTTCTTAACATTGCAGTTAGATTTTAAGTGTTAATGAAAAGGGTACGGTTGGTAGGAACCGGGCTTGTGTCAGAAGCCCGATCTTATTATAAGCTGTACCTTTTTCTTTTTAGAACTCAGCTGCCTTTTCCACTAGCTTTCCATTCCCACCGCTAACCAGCAAAGTCCCTTGCAAATATTTTTCATTGTGTTGAGTTTCATCCAGACCCAGTTCTTCTTCTTCTTCGGTTACACGCATAGGGAGAACGAAGTTGATGAATTTGAATATAGCGTAAGAAACGGTGAAGCTATATACAACAACTATGGCCATCGCTTTAAACTGGGTAAAGAAGAATGCAGGATTGCCATAGAACAACCCCTGAGGACCGTTCGGAATTCCATGTGCATTCGTATTGGCAAATACACCGGTAAGCAACATACCTACCATACCGCCAATACCGTGACAGGGGAATACATCGAGCGCATCGTCCAAAGTAGATCTTTGTTTAATCCCAACTGCTATGTTAGACACCAAAGCGCCTACAACACCTATAATGATACTTTGAGAAATACCTACATAACCAGCGGCTGGAGTGATAGCAACTAAACCTACAACAGCACCGATACAAAAACCGAGTACTGAAGGTTTTTTACCTTTTACCACATCAAAGAACATCCAGGCCAAACCTGCAGCAGCAGCGGCAGTGTTGGTAGTTCCGAAGGCATTTACTGCCAAGCCAGAAGCGCCTACAGCAGAACCGGCGTTAAAACCGAACCAGCCGAACCACAGTAAACCTGTACCGATCAGTACATAAGGCACGTTGGCAGCAGGTGTTTCCTGGTGGGCCATATGTGTTTTTCTGCGCTTTAAAACCAGGGCGCCAGCCAGGGCAGCACAACCAGCAGTGATGTGTACCACTGTACCACCGGCAAAGTCCCATGCACCCATAACAGCTAAAAATCCTTTGGGATGCCATGACCAGTGCGCTACGGGAGCATATACCAGCAGGCTAAACAATACAATAAACAATATATAAGAGGTAAACCGTATACGTTCAGCCACAGCACCTACAACCAGACCGGGTGTAATGATGGCGAACATCAGTTGAAACAAGGCAAACAAACCGAGAGGAATGGTGGGAGCGCCAGGCCATGCAGCGCCTGATTTCACCCCTTTGAAGAAAAGGAAAGTGGAAGGATCACCAATAAGTCCATGCCAGGAATCACCAAAGCTCAAACTAAAACCAACAGTGATCCACAATACGCCAACCACACCGGCAGCAACCACACTTTTGATCATGGTGGAGATCACGTTTTTGCGGTGCACCATACCACCGTAGAAGAAAGCCAGGCCAGGCGTCATTAAAAACACCAACGCCGTTGAAACCAGTACCCAGGCAATATCTGCTGCGCTATAGGCTGTTTCTGTTGCGCCCGGAACATGATCCGCCTCAGGTTTTATAAACATGGCAACCAGGGCTACGGCTACCAATACCAGGAACGGCATTACATTTTTAAATGACAGTTTCATTGTTTTCCGTTGTTTAGTTAAGAGAATGATATTATTAATTTAATGCATCTAATAATATTACCCCGAAAATATTCATTTTTTAACATAAAACCTGATCCATCAATTATATTTTAATATTTATAATGTATATCTTATTTATCTTATATCCATGTCATAACTGCTTGCTGGCCCATTATTTAAATAAAGCCCTGTTTTGAAAATAAAAACACCACCCTTTTTGGATGGTGTTTAAAATTCGATAGTCTTTTGCATCAAATTGCGAAAATTGTGAGATTTACCATTAATAATCTAAAATTAACCAACCTAAACGTGCAAATAAATACCCAATACCAGTTCAGATTTCACATACGAATATTTTATATGTATATAAATCAAAAAAGCCCCGACGTCACCGTCAGGGCTCATAAAAAATGTGGTTTTTAGCCTTATATCGCTAACACAATATTCTGGTCTTTGCTTTCCAGGAAAGAAACGCCTTCGTTCAGGAATTCGTCTACTTTACGGGCAGCCTCGCGGCCTTCACTGATGGCCCATACAACCAGGCTTTGCCCCCGGCGCATGTCACCAGCTACAAACACTTTATTAATGCTTGTTTTATATTCCTTTTCAGTGGCGCGCACATTACCACGGCTATCCAGGTCAACACCCAGCTCGCTTAATAAACCTTCGTGTTGCGGATGCACAAAACCCATGGCCAGCAATGCCAGCTCGCAGGGCAGCTCCCGCTCCGATCCTGGTTTTTCAATAAACTGAGCCGGTTTGCCGTCTTCAGTTACCTTCCATTCCAGGTCAATCACCTTCAGGGCTTTCAGGTTACCTTTTTTATCACCAACAAACTCCTTGGTAGCAATCGCCCAGTGACGGTTGGCGCCTTCTTCGTGCGATGAAGAAGTTTTCAGGATCATGGGGAAGCTGGGCCAGGGCATAAACTCCGTACGGCCTTCCGGTGGTTTGGGCAGCAGCTCAAACTGGGTAACTGATTTTGCTTTATGACGGTTGCTGGTACCAACGCAGTCGCTACCGGTATCACCCCCACCAATTACCACAACATTCTTATTGGTAGCTAATAAATTCTCGCTGAAGATATTGCTTTCGATATTGGCATTCGCCAGCGGATCGAGACCTGCATTGCGCTTGTTCTGTTGTTTCAGGAACTGCATGGCATAATAAACGCCTTTCAGTTCGCGGCCAGGGATCTTCAGATCGCGGGGAACAGTTGAACCACCAGCCAGTACAATTGCATGGTATTCGCGTAACAGGTCGTTGATGCGTACATTCACACCCACGTTGGCATGGCAGCGGAAGGTCACCCCTTCTTCTTCCATCAGTTTTATTCTTCTGTCAATTACCCATTTCTCCAGTTTAAAATCAGGTATGCCATATCGTAACAAACCACCAGGCTTATCGTCGCGCTCAAACACGGTTACTGAGTGACCTGCATAGTTCAACTGCGCAGCGGCAGCCAAACCAGCGGGACCAGAACCTATCACGGCTACTTTTTTACCGGTGCGCACGTGTGGTTTGCGTGGTTTTACAAATCCTTTATCGAAAGCTATTTCTATAATATGCTTTTCAATTTCTTCAATGGTGATAGCCGGTTGGTTAATGCCCAATACGCAGGCGCTTTCGCAAGGCGCCGGACAAATACGGCCGGTAAACTCCGGAAAGTTATTGGTTGAAGAAAGAATATCATAGGCTTCCTGCCAGCTCTTGCGGTATACCGCATCATTAAACTCAGGTATCACATTACCCAGCGGACATCCGCTGTGGCAAAAAGGAACTCCACAATTCATACAACGTGCCGATTGCTGGTTCAGCTTTTCTTCGCTGTAGCGCTCAACAAATTCATTGTAATCTTTTAACCTTTCCTCTACTGGTTTTTTACCCGGCAATTCCCTGGTAAATTCTAAAAAACCTGTTGGTTTACCCATTTTCTATTTTCAGTTTTTCGATTCTAGTTAATTGTTTTGGTTGTCAGCTGCTGTTCTTATCTCAGCGCCTGTTGTGTCACTCACTTGTGCGCCATAGCCTTGAGCGGCAGCGTACTTCAGGGCCCTGTTCGCTACTCAGCTTACTTCTTCTTAGCGCCTTGCTTTACTTTGCTTTTTTCCTGCAGCGCTTTCTTGTAATCTTTCGGGAACACTTTAATGAAGTTCTTCAACTGGTTCTCGAAATCATCCAATACAAAACGTGCTACGGCACTACCAGTATAAGCATAATGGCGGGTAATCATATCGTTCAGCGCCTGTGCATCTTCTGCATCCAGCGGATCGAGGTCAACCATTTCTTTATTGCAAAGTGTAGCAAACTGTTGTTTCACATCGTACACATAAGCAATACCGCCACTCATACCGGCAGCAAAGTTGCGGCCTGTAGCGCCCAGTATCACTATGCGGCCACCGGTCATGTATTCACAACCGTGATCGCCCACACCTTCCACCACTACTTCGGCGCCTGAGTTACGAACCCCAAAACGTTCACCGGCTTTACCTCTGATGTAGGCTTCACCAGATGTAGCGCCATAGAAGGCCACGTTACCAATGATGATGTTTTCTTCCGGTACATAGCTGGCTTGTTTGGGCGGATATACGATCAGCTTGGCGCCGCTCAATCCTTTACCAAAATAGTCGTTGGCATCACCTTCCAGCTCAAGGGTCACCCCTTTTGCGTTAAAGGCGCCAAAGCTTTGTCCGGCAGTACCTGAGAAATTAAAGTGAATGGTATCATCAGGTAATCCTTCGCCTTTATATTTTTTCGAGATCTCATTCGATAAGATAGTACCAATGGTTCTATCGGTATTCTTAACCGGGAAGGAAGCTGAAATGCGTTCCTGTTTGTCGAGCGCCGGCTGAGCAGCTTTCAACAATTTCCAGTCTAATACCTCGGCAATGCCATGGTCCTGTTCTTCCTGTTTGTATAAACCGGTATATTGACCAGTAGGTTCTTTATATAATACAGGGCTCAGATCGAGCTTGCTGGTTTTCCAGTGGGTGATGCCTTCGCGCATTTCGAGACAATCAACCTGTCCAACCATTTCATTAATTGAGCGGAAGCCCAGTTCAGCCATGATCTCACGCAGGTCCTGTACCAGGAACTGAAAGAAGTTCACTACGTGATCGGCGTTACCAGAAAAGCGTTTGCGTAATTCAGGGTCTTGTGTAGCCACCCCAACCGGACAGGTATTCAGGTGACATTTACGCATCATGATACAACCTTCCACCACGAGGGCTGCGGTTGCAACGCCCCACTCTTCTGCTCCCAGTAAGGTAGCAATGGCTATATCACGACCGGTTTTCATTTGGCCATCGGCCTGTACGGTAACGCGGCTGCGTAATTTATTTTTCACCAGTGTTTGATGGGTTTCGGCCAAACCTAACTCCCATGGCAACCCGGCATGTTTAATAGAACTGATGGGTGAAGCACCTGTACCACCATCAAAACCAGAGATCAATACTACATCGGCTTTGGCTTTGGCCACACCGGCTGCAATAGTACCTACACCTGCTTTTGATACCAGCTTCACGTTTATCCGGGCGGCGCGGTTACTGTTCTTCAGGTCAAAGATCAGCTGTGCCAGGTCCTCGATAGAATAAATATCGTGGTGTGGTGGCGGAGAGATCAAACCAACGCCTGGTGTTGAGTGACGGGTTTTACCGATCCAGTCATCTACTTTATGACCCGGTAACTGACCACCTTCACCAGGTTTTGCACCCTGTGCCATTTTGATCTGCAGCTCATCGGCTTCAGTCAGATAATAGCTGGTTACACCGAAACGGGCGCTCGCTACCTGTTTGATCGCGCTGCGCATACTGTCGCCGTTAGGCAATGGGGTGTAACGCGCTTCATCTTCACCACCCTCACCGGTATTGCTTTTTGCCCCTATGCGGTTCATGGCAATAGCCAGGGTTGTGTGCGCTTCCCACGAAATAGAACCAAAGCTCATGGCGCCGGTAGCAAAGCGTTTCAAAATGCTTTCAGCCGATTCCACTTCATCGATCGAGATGGCGGGTCTGTTCACTTTAAACTGGAACATACTGCGCAGTGTGGCGGCTTTCTCACTTTGATCGTTTACTGCCTTTGCATATTTCTTATACGTATTGTAATCGTTCATCCGGGTTGCATACTGCAACAGGTGGATGGTAGTTGGGTTAAACAGGTGGAACTCGCCTTTACGTTTCCATTGATAAACACCGCCTACAGGTAAACGGTCAACCGGAATGTCTTTGCGGCTGAATGCAAACCAATGCTTGGCCAGCGCTTCTTTTGCCAGTTCATCGAGGCCAATACCTTCAATGCGGCTAACGGCGCCAGTGAAACATTTTTCTACGAGGTCTTTATTTAAACCAAGTATTTCAAAGATCTGGGCGCCCTGGTATGATTGCAGGGTGGAGATACCCATTTTAGAGAACACTTTCAGCAAACCGTCGCAAACTGCTTTGATATAGTTATAACGCAGTTGATCCCAGCCAAGTTCTGTTTGCAGCGTGTTGTTCACTTTCATGTTGCGGATGGTTGCCAGCGCCAGGTATGGATTGATGGCGGTAGCTCCAAAGCCCAGCAGGCAGGCAAAGTGGTGTACTTCCCATACGTCACCGGCTTCAACCACAATACCTACTTTACCACGCAATCCTTTGCGGATAAGATAGTGGTGTACTGCAGCGGTTGCCAACAGGGAAGGAATTGCAGCGTGGTCAGAATCTACCGCACGGTCGCACAGGATCAACACTTCAAATCCATCGTGCACGGCATCTTCTGCATAGCGGCAAAGCCTGTCAAGACCTTTCTTTAAAGAACCTGGTTTGCCATCTGCTCTGAAATACGTTTGCAGGGTTTTAGCCTGGAAGATCCCGGTATCTATACTGCGCAGTTTTTCCAGTTCGGTGCTGGTGAGTATCGGATGTTTCAATGCCACCGTATGGCAATGTTTGGGATCTTCCAATAATAAGTTGTCGTTATTTCCAACAAAGGTTGCCAAACTCATTACCATTCTTTCGCGAATGGGATCAATGGGCGGGTTGGTTACCTGTGCGAATAATTGTTTGAAGTAAGAAGTGATGTGTTGCGGCTGATCGCTCAATACTGCCAGCGGCGTATCGGTACCCATTGAACCGATGGGTTCTTTGCCATCAACGGCCATGGGAGTAATCAGATCGTCGATATCTTCTGTTGAATAACCAAAAGATTTCTGGTATTTCAAAATAGAAGCGTCTGACAGGTGGGTGAATGCAACACGCGGTTCATCCAGTTCTTCCAACCGGATCTTGTATTGGTTCAACCAGTCGCCATAAGGCTTGCGTGAGCAGATATCATTTTTCAGCTCTTCATCGCTGATGATGCGGCCCTGCTCCATATCAACCACGAACATTTTACCGGGTTGCAGGCGGCCTTTTTCAATGATGATAGCGGGATCAACTGGTAATGCACCTGTTTCAGATGCCATGATCACACGATCATCGTTGGTAACGCAATATCTTGAAGGACGCAGACCGTTTCTGTCGAGGGTAGCGCCAATGATCTTTCCATCAGTGAAGGAAATAGATGCAGGACCATCCCAGGGTTCCATGATAGAAGCGTGGAATTCGTAGAACGCTTTCTTCACCGGATCCATTTGGTCGTTGCCATCCCATGCTTCCGGGATCAACATCATCATAACGTGGGGTAATGAACGGCCGGTCAATGCCAGCAGCTCGATCATGTTATCCAAACAGGCAGAATCACTCTGTCCTTCGGTAACGATCGGAAGCAATATTTCCATTTCTTCATTGGTGAAGAAAGGTGACGTAAAGCCATGTTCGCTGGTCTTTAACCAGTTCAGATTACCTTGCAGCGTATTGATCTCTCCGTTATGTGCAATGTAGCGAAAAGGTTGCGCCAGTTTCCAGCTGGGGAAAGTGTTGGTGGCAAAGCGTGAGTGAACCAGACCAAAGGCAGAAACCATTCTCTTATTGCTAAGATCGTTGAAATAACCACGAACCTGGTTACTGGTTAACTGTCCCTTGTATACAACGGTTTTGTAAGAAAGCGATGCGATGTAAAAACCGATCGCGTCTTTCTTAACCGTATTGTTTATAGTATGGCTGGCGTAGTTGCGCAGCACAAATAATTTGCGTTCAAAGTCAATGGGGTTGTTGATGTGGTCGGGACAGGCGATGAATACCTGTTCCATTTCAGGCTCTACACTCAATGCGGAGGGACCAATGCCATCAGGATTTACGGGCACCTTTCGGTAAACCAGAATTTCCAGGCCTAATTTCTCAGCAGCGCGATTGAAGATATCGCGACACTCTTCACGTAAACGGATCTCGCGGGGGAAAAATATTACCCCAACGCCATAGCGGCCAAAGGCTGGCAGATGAACACCCAGCTTCAGACACTCGTCGAAAAAGAACTCGTGGGGATTTTGGATCATAATACCGGCGCCATCGCCCGTATTAGGTTCACAGCCGCAGGCACCCCGATGTTCCATATTTTCCAATATGGTTAATGCATCGCTGATGTTCTGGTGACTTTTGTGCCCCTTAATGTTCGCTACGAATCCAATGCCGCAGGCATCACGCTCAAAGGAAGGATGGTATAAACCCAGGTTACTTGCCATGGAAATGCATAGTTTTTTGAAAAATATTCAATTAAAAGTCAGTTTCTCTTTAAATCGTTTAATTAGATAGCAAGCAAGCGATTGAAATTACGAAAAAAACCACTTATTGCCCGGAGTTTATGCAATTTTTTTCACAAAATAGCTGGATGTATTTAGTAAGTTTTTATGATCCCTGCAATACTATCAAACGCCTCATACATCAAACAATATTACAATTAATGACTTGCTATTGTTTACCAATCCGGTAGGCTACCGGGCAGGATGCTGCAGGATGGATTTGGAGGGTGCTAATTATCTATAGCAAGCGTTATGCAGTTTAAACAGCCTGTTGTATTTATTTTAACATTTCGGAAGCAGTGTAGGAAACTCATCAAAAAAGGCGTAGTACAAACAACTACAAAGCCTGTAGTTAAAATTAATAGCCACGCACAATATGATTGCCTTTTACCTTCATACACTTGTTAAATGGTTATTATACTTTAAGGCTAACGACCATCAGTGTGCTAAGTGTTTATTATTAATCGTTTGTTATGCACGGTTATATGTGTATAAGTTTCATCAAACACATTTGTCTGCTGTGCTGTAACGACGTAAATTTGCAGCGCCAAATCCAATATCAGCTGACGGCAATATCGACAAAAATACTCTACGAACATTCTAACCATTGTGTCACAGCCATAGCTATAGCTATTCATTTCTCTTGTGCATTCATCGCCATGTATCAATAACAAATCACTGACAGTGCTTTGCCTTAACGATTAATCAAACATAATTTTTTTCTTAGAACATCTTTTCCGATTTAATGTCGGGACAAGTATTCCATTATCCATGGAAGACCAAGATCATACTATCCAATATCAGTCCTTGTGCACTTTTTAACACTATTGTGTCTGATATCCGAGAAAAACCAGGCTCATAAATCCAATATCGATCTATGTATCGTTTTAATCCCTATTAGTATTCAATATCCGGGGAAAACCATGTGTACAGAAATCCAATATCAATTGCCCTGTACCATTTAATTAACCTATTAGTACGCCAATATCCAGGAAAAGCCAATCCGGTTCTATGAGGACAATCAATTTTTATTTGTCCAAAGTAGACTCAAATATGTGTATGTTTTGTCCCGTCCCTCAGATCATTGACGGCTATCTATGAAAAGACCAAGGTCTTTAGCAACCGATAGCAACTCTTCCGTTTAATCCATTATCCAAGCTAAAGAAGACCATCCGTCAGACTTTATGACAAAGCCCTCCGGATATCGGGGGGCTTTTTATTATCAAAAAAGCCATCCCGATGAATCGGAATGGCTAACCACTTAAACAGATAACATATGTTTTATACCAAATAACCAAACAGCGTATCGTTCTTATTCAACGCTGTATAGTTTATGTTATAACGTTGCATGTTCTGCAACAGTATATCGTAATCTTCTTTTTTCTTCAACTCTACGCCTACTAATGCAGGGCCGCTTTCTTTGTTTGTTTTTTGCATATACTCAAACCGGGTGATATCGTCATTTGGTCCCAGCACATGATTCACAAACTCTTTCAGGGCGCCTGGCCGTTGTGCAAACTTTACCAGGAAATAATGTTTCAACCCTTCATACTGCAGGCTTCTTTCTTTTATCTCCTGCATGCGATCAATATCATTGTTGCTGCCGCTTATTATGCATACAACGGTTTTGCCTTTTATCGCATCGGCATAATCATCCAACGCCGCAATTGATAATGCACCAGCCGGTTCAACTACAATGGCATCTTCATTGTACAATTTCAAAATGGTTGAACAGGCTTTCCCTTCCGGTACCAGGTGCATATCATCCAACACCTCTTTACAAATAGGGAAGGTGATGTCCCCTACTCTTTTAACAGCGGCACCATCAACAAAGCGATCTATTTCGCTCAGTGTTACAGGAGCACCGTTTTTCAATGCTTCAAACATGGAAGGAGCGCCTTCGGGCTCACAGCCAATAATTTTTGTTTTGGGTGAATACGTTTTCATGTACGATCCTACCCCGGCACTTAAGCCGCCGCCGCCAACGGGTACAAACACATAATCAATATCACTTTGTTCTTCCAGTATTTCAACCGCTACAGTTCCCTGTCCTTCAATAATGCGGTAATCATCAAACGGCGGAATGAAGGTCATGCCCTGCTGCTCTGTATATTGTTTCGCAGCTACGGCGCAATCATCAAACGTATCGCCAATGAGTTGAATTTCGATGTTCTTCTCACCAAACATGATGGTTTGGTTTACCTTTTGTCTGGGTGTTATAATGGGCATAAAAACCACCCCCTTTACATTGAGCTTTTTGCAGGAGAAAGCAAATCCCTGTGCATGGTTGCCCGCACTGGCACATACCACTCCACGCTGTAGTTCTTCGGCCGGCAAACTGCTCATCATGTTATACGCTCCCCGCAGCTTGTACGACCGTACAACCTGCAGATCTTCCCGCTTCAGGTACACGTTGCACTGGTATTTCTTCGACAGGTTGTGGTTGTACATCAGTGGGGTTTTGTTCACCACTTTTTTCAACCGCAACGCTGCTTTATGAAATTCCAATTCAGGCCTGGTTTGTGTGAATGTGCTCATACTTGATATAATTAAAAAAATTAGCCACCGTTCTTTGTTTGAAATTTTTTCCGCTGTTTTAGTTATCAGAAATTTCGGAACGGTGGCTAATTTTTTACAGTGCTATGCTCTTAAGCTACAACTTCGGCTGGTTTTTGATTTTCCGGACGAAGGCTGCGAACTGTTTTACCAGCTTGCCACATTTCGCTTTCACGCAGTTCTTTCAGCTCAGCTTCCAGTTTCTCACGGTAGTCAGCCTGGCTGTTGCTGTCGATTGAACGTTGAGATTCTTTACCGGTAGCAACGCTTTCATACAGGTCGTTGAATACAGGCAATGTTGCATCGCGGAACTTCTTCCACCAATCCAATGCACCGCGTTGAGCAGTAGTGCTACAGTTGGCATACATCCAATCCATACCATTTTCTGCAACCAGTGGCATCAGTGATTGAGTCAGCTCTTCAACAGTTTCGTTGAATGCTTCTGAAGGGGTATGACCTTTACTACGCAATACCTGGTATTGAGCAGCGAAGATGCCCTGAATAGCACCCATCAGTGTACCTCTTTCGCCGGTTAAGTCGCTGTATACTTCTTTTTTGAAATCAGTTTCAAACAGGTAACCACTACCTACTGCAATACCCAGCGCCACTACTCTTTCTTTAGCTTTACCGGTAGCATCCTGGAAAATAGCGTAGCTACTGTTCAAACCACGGCCTTGCAGGAACATCCGACGCAGTGAAGTACCAGAGCCTTTAGGAGCTACCAGGAACACGTCTACATCTTTGGGAGGAATGATGCCTGTTTGCTCGTTGAAGGTGATACCAAAACCATGTGAGAAATATAATGCTTTACCAGCAGTTAAATGTTTTTTAACGGTAGGCCACAATTGAATTTGGGCAGCATCGCTCAACAGGTAGCAAATGATAGTACCACGTTGTAATGCTTCTTCAATTTCGAACAATGTTTCGCCGGGTACAAAACCATCTTTCACCGCTTTATCCCAGGTTTTTGAATTTTTCCGCTGGCCTACGATTACATTGATACCATTGTCTTTCTGGTTCAGCGCCTGGCCTGGACCTTGTACACCGTAGCCGATCACAGCTACTACTTCATTTTTCAATACCTGTTGCGCTTTGGCAAGTGGGAACTCATCACGAGTTACTACATTTTCTTCCACCCCGCCGAAATTTAATTTTGCCATTGTTGAGAATGTTTATTGTTATTGGTTTTTTGTTTTGGTCCTTTATTTTAAAGAGATGCATAGGGTGGCCCACCCTTGGCGGGTGAGTCACCCTGATATATTACATGGTAAACACCTGGTCGCCTTTACCTAAATATTCATTTTCGATCACTTCTTCACCTGGTTCTTTTTTCTCGAATTCTTTCAGCTTGCTGTGGAAACCACTGCTGGCTTTAATAATGGCCACCCGGGCGCTGCGTACAAATTCAATCAACCCATAGGGCTCCAGTACAGCAATGAGTTTGTTGATCTCTTCGCGCTGACCGGTAGTTTCAAACACGGTATAATCTTTTCTGATCACCACTGCCCTTGCACCGTACTCACGCAATAACCGTTCTACTTTTACTTTTTCAGCAATTTCATCGGTAGGTACTTTGTACAAAGCCAGCTCCTGCCATACAATTTCATCGTTGGTATTGTAATAAGCTTTCAGCACTTCCACTTGCTTTTCTATCTGGCGCGCCAGCTTTTTCACCACTTCTTCCACTTCGTTGATGACGATGGTAAAGCGGTGGATGCCTTCTATTTCTGAAGGAGAGGTATTCAAACTCTCGATATTGATCTTACGGCGTGAGAACATAATGGCGATGCGGTTCAGCAAGCCGATCTGGTTCTCAGTATATACCGTTACGGTGAATTCCTGTTTCATAATATAACCCAAAGGGTTTTTGATGAATTACAATTTGTACTTTAGTTCTCTTTTATGGCTACTACGCGCAACCTTTTATAATCTGCATACCACTTCTGGTTCCTGTACTGGGTTTGCCGCAATGTTTCCTGTGTTTTTTCCAGGATCTTCTCTTTCGCTTCTTCTGCTACACCTTCCAGTAATGTACCACAAAACATATGCACCCAATCCTTGATACCATCCTGTGCATCTTTCAACTCCGTTTCGCGATTATAATGCGCCGCGTAGGTAACCCTGAATCCCTGTTTTTCCAACAGACCGGTGTACTCGCTTAAGGAAGGATAGTACCAGATCTCGTGGTCGCGGTAAGCGTTCTGTGGGTATCCGTATTCTATCAGCGCATTGTTCAGGGCACGCATGATCAGTTGCACGTTCCCTTTTCCACCCATCTCCAGCACCAGCCGGCCGCCGGGCCGCAGGTTCTTGTACATGCATTGAATGGCCTGCTCCTTTTCGGTTACCCAGTGCAGTACTGCATTGGAAAACAGGGCATCGAATGACTCATTGAAGTCGAAATCAGTTACTGAGGCCAGTCTGAAGGGCAGATGCGGATATTCATTTCTCGCTTTGGCGATCATGTCTATTGAACTATCCATACCTGTAACCATAGCGCCTGAAGCGGCGATCAGGCTGGTTAAATAACCGGTACCACATCCTATATCCAGAATACGTTCGCCTTCCTGTGGGGTTAGCAGCTGTTGTACCAGGTACTCACCATACTTGAAAACAAAATCATGTTTGTTGTCGTACAGCGAGGTATTCCAGGTATTTTTTTCTGTTATAGCCATTCGTTACCTTTTTAATTATTTTAAACGGATTTCTGCTACGCTGCAACCTTGTGGCACCATCGGGAACACGTTGTTCTCCTTTCCTACCATTACTTCCAACAGGTAAGCGCCTTTTGTATTCAGCATCTCTGACAATGCTTTTTTCAGGTTTTCCCTTTTTGAAATGCTTTGTCCGGGAATTTTGTATGCACTGGCCAACGTTACAAAATCAGGACTGGCAATATCTACGAATGAATAGCGCTTGTCGTTGAAGAGTTCCTGCCACTGACGCACCATTCCCAGGAACCGGTTGTTCAGGATCAGGATCTTTACATCGATCTCTGTTTGCATGATGGTTCCCAGTTCCTGAAGGGTCATTTGGAAACCACCATCGCCAATGATAGCAACGGTAGTTCTATTGGGAGCACCTACTTTTGCACCTATAGCTGCAGGTAAGCCAAAGCCCATGGTTCCCAAACCACCGGAGGTGATATTACTTTTTGATTTGATGAACTTTGCATACCGGCAGGCTACCATCTGGTGCTGGCCAACATCGGTTACAATGATCGCATCGCCACCAGTCAATTCATTCAGAGTTTTTATTACTTCACCCATGGTCATTTCATCGGTGGTGGGGTTCAGTTCTGGCGTAATACAGGCGTCTTCTTCCTCTTTCATCATATCCTTGAACTTCTGCAACCATTGCGGATATACTTTTTGTTCTATCAGCGCGGTCAACATGGGCAGGGTTTCTTTACAGTCGCCCCAAACCGGAACGGTTGTTTTCACGTTCTTGTCAACCTCAGCCGGATCGATATCCAGGTGAATTACTTTTGCCTGTTTGGCATATTTATCTAAACGGCCGGTAACGCGGTCATCGAAACGCATCCCGATCGCGATCAATACATCGCATTCATTGGTGAGTACGTTAGGGCCATAGTTACCGTGCATGCCCAGCATACCTACGTTCAGCGGATGGTCGGAAGGGATGGCGCTCAATCCCATCACAGTCCAGGCTGTAGGGATACCCGCTTTCTCAATGAATTTCAAAAACTCCTGTTCAGCTTTACCGAGTATTACCCCCTGACCAAAGATCACAAAAGGTTTCTCTGCTTCGTTGATCAGTTTAGCGGCCGCTGCTATGTACTCTTTGCGTACAATGGGTGCAGGGCGATAGCTGCGCACATGGTCACATTTGGTATAGCCTTCGTAATCGAATTTTTGTATCTGTGCGTTCTTGGTTATATCAATCAACACCGGACCGGGACGACCGCTGCGGGCAATGTAGAAAGCTTTTGCCAGCACGGCAGGAATTTCGGTAGCATCTGTTACCTGGTAATTCCATTTGGTTACCGGTGTGGTTATATTGATCACATCCGTTTCCTGAAAGGCATCTGTACCCAGCAAATGGGCAAATACCTGTCCGGTCACACACACCATCGGTGTGCTGTCGATCATCGCATCAGCCAACCCTGTTACCAGGTTGGTGGCGCCAGGACCGCTGGTGGCGAATACGACACCTACCTCACCTGAGGAGCGCGCATAGCCCTGTGCGGCATGTGTTGCACCCTGCTCATGACGCACAAGTATATGATGTAGTTTTTCCTGGTAATCGTACAGCGCATCATAGATAGGCATGATAGCGCCTCCCGGATATCCAAAGATGGTACTGACACCCTCTGCCAGGAATGCTTCCAACACTGCGACCGAGCCGCTGATATTTGTTACAGCTGGTTTCTTTTCCGTCTTTCCTTTGGCAGGTGTCTTTTCGATTGTACTCATAAACTTTTTTTTGTGATTCAATTGTCGTTTAGTTCCATTTCATTTTTTGTGTGATGGAAGCATCGTTATTCCGATTCATCAGTTACACATCCCTCGGAAGCATCTTTTACCTGCTTCGCATATTTATAGAGAAGTCCTTTTTTCACTTTCAATGGAGGCTGTTTCCATGCCGCTTTGCGTTTTGCCCATTCGTCGGGACTAACCTTTGCATTGATGGTATTCTTAACTGCATCCAGCTCGATGATGTCACCATCTTTCACGTAGGCAAGACCACCGCCATCAAACGCTTCTGGTGTAATGTGCCCAACCACGAAACCGTGCGTACCACCGCTGAAACGGCCATCAGTGATAAGGGCTACGCTTTTACCTAAACCAGCGCCAATCAGGGCAGAGGTTGGTTTCAGCATTTCAGGCATTCCAGGTCCGCCTTTGGGTCCTACATAACGGATCACCACAACGTCACCCGGCTGTACTTTTTTACTTTGAATACCGGCAATCAGTTCAAACTCGCCATCGAAAACGCGGGCGGGTCCTTCAAAGCGTTCGCCTTCTTTACCGGTAATCTTGGCAACACTACCATTTGCAGCCAGATTACCATACAGAATTTGTAAGTGACCGGTAGCTTTTATGGGTGTTTCGAGAGGGAGAATTATTTTTTGTTTGTTGAAGTCGAGGTCAGGAACGCCGGCCAGGTTCTCAGCCAGTGTTTTACCGGTTACGGTTAAGCAATCGCCATGCAGCAATCCTTTTTGTAACAGGTATTTCATTACTGAAGGCAAACCACCATGCTCGTGCAGGTCCTGCATCAAATATTTTCCGCTGGGTTTAAAGTCGGCCAGCATGGGGATCTTATTGCTGATAGTTTGAAAATCGTCTTGTGTGAGGGGAACGTCTACGCTCTTGGCGATGGCGATCAGGTGCAGTACGGCGTTGGTACTTCCACCGAGGATCATAATGGTGGTGATGGCGTTTTCGAAGGCTTTGCGGGTCATGATATCGCGGGGCTTGATATCTTTTTCCATCAACAGGCGGATGGCCTTACCCGCATCATAACACTCTTTTCTTTTTTCTTCGCTGAGCGCCGGGTTCGATGATGAATAAGGCAGGCTCATACCCAACGCTTCAATGGCCGATGCCATGGTATTGGCCGTGTACATCCCGCCACAGGCGCCGGCGCCGGGACAGGAGTTCATTACAATGCCTTTAAAATCTGCATCGCTCAAATTGCCCGCTATCTTTTGTCCTAACGCTTCGAATGAAGAAACGATATTCAGGTCCTGTCCTTTATAGTGACCGGGTGCAATGGTTCCACCATATACCATGATGGAGGGGCGGTTCAAGCGGCCCATGGCCATTAATGAACCCGGCATATTTTTATCGCAACCAGGAATGGTAATTAAGGAATCATAATATTGTGCGCCACAAACCGCTTCAATGGAGTCGGCGATAACATCGCGGCTAACCAGTGAATAGCGCATGCCATCGGTTCCGTTCGACATACCATCACTCACGCCAATGGTATTAAAGATCAATCCTACGAGGTCGTTCGCCCAAACACCTTCTTTTACAATTTTAGCCAGGTCGTTCAGGTGCATGTTACAGGTGTTGCCATCGTAACCCATGCTCGCAATACCTACCTGCGCTTTTTTCAGATCTTCGTCAGTTAAGCCAATGCCGTATAACATGGCCTGGGCGGCAGGCTGGGTTTCATCCTGCGTAAGTGTCTTTGAATATTTGTTTAATTCTGCCATAGTACCTGTCTAAAAACTATTAAAATTGGATTTACTTTTTAATTTCTGATTCTTCATTTCTCACTTACCAATGCCGCTTCCGTTACCCGTTCTTTATATGCCAGTTGAATTTTTCTCCCCAGCGTATCGTTCCAGTTGGTGGGGAACACCACATCGTCGAACGATTGCCAGCCGATCACTTCTGCCGCAGTACCGCAAAAGAATGCGGCATCCGCCTGTTTTAATTCATCGGTGGTGAACAAACGCTCTTCAACGGGAATATTCATTTCTGCACATAATTCTATTATAGTGGCCCTGGTTATACCGGGTAAAATATTACCGGTGGGTGGCGTAACCAGTTTGCCGTTCTTTTCAAAAAATACATTGGCGCCCGGACCTTCTGCTACAAAATCATTCATATCAGTCAGCAGGGCTTCATCGAAACCTTTTGCCTTTGCTTCCTGGCTGGCGAGGATCGAATTCACATAATGGCCGCTGGCTTTTGCTTCAATGCGAAAACCTTTGGGGTTGGGGCGTTGAAAAGAAGAGGTCATTACGCGGATTAATTTCTCCCCCAGGAACAAACCCATTTCCCATGCAGCGATCATTAAATATGATTCGTTATTGAGGTTGAAGCTCATATTGGCCGGCGCGTACACTACTGGCCGGATGTAAGCATTCTGCAGGTTGTTCTTTTCCAGCAGGGCATAGGTGGCTTCTATCAGTTCATTGGTATCCCAGTTGTACGGCATGTTCAATGCAACAGCTGAGTTTTTCAGGCGATCGTAGTGCTCTGTTGCCTTAAAGATCTTCGTTTCGCCGCTGGCTGTCTGGTACGATCTGATGCCTTCAAATACGGCATACCCATAATGAAGCGACTGGCTGTAATAGTCAGTAGTTGCCTCTGCCGCTTTTACAAAAGCGCCATTGAGAAAAATGATCGTGTTATCGTGATAGTATGCCATGTTTGTTTATTTAGAATAAGGGTTATTGATTAAGAACGCCCTCGATCCTTCGACTTCGCTCAGGCCTAAAACAAAAAAACCCGCCTCGTTGGAGGCGGGTCTTTATGCTGATTTTAGTATACGTTAAGCACCACCTCCATGCGTTGCAGGAATAATCACCACCACCACAATAATTATTATTGCAGTAACCACAGAGATGATGTTATTAAAGCTGCTTTTTTGCATAGAGGAATTCGTGTGCAACAAATATACACCCGCCGTTTTGAAATATAAAGAGCTTTTTTTCTAATTTTTTGTTTTTCGGCCCCGAATTGCCTTCGCATCATCAACACACTAGCTATCAATTAACTAAATAATTGTTGATTTACGCAATTCTATATTAGCCTTATTCACCCCACCTGGTATACGATTCGCTACGAAATCACTCACCAGTTCACCAATGGTAGACGTGAAATAAAAATTAATCGGATCAATATCTTTTGTTACAAAACCATTCACCAGCGTCCATTCTACACCAAGTCGTACGGCCTCTGCTTCTTTCGCCAGTCCGAAATGATCGAGCAACATGGCTGCTGATAGAATACATCCCAGCGGGTTGGCGATGTCTTTACCTGCTGCCTGCGGATAAGAACCATGGATAGGTTCAAACAGCGCTACTCCGGTCCCAACCGATGCCGACGGCAACAAACCCAGCGAACCACTGATAACACTGGCTTCATCGCTGATAATATCGCCGAACATGTTCTCTGTAAGAATTACATCAAACTGTTTCGGGTTCAGAATGATCTGCATGGCCGCGTTATCAACAAACAGAAAATCAACTTTCACCTCAGCATATTGAGCAGCTATTTCCTGCACCACTTTACGCCACAGGCGTGATGTTTCCAGTACATTGGCTTTATCAACCAACGTTAGTTTCTTGCGACGCTGTTGGGCATATTGAAATGCCAGGTGCGTAATGCGTTCAATTTCTGCACGCGTATATACGCAATCGTCGGCAGCACGGTTTCCATCTTCACTTAATTCCTTCTTCCCAAAATAAATACCGCCGGTCAGTTCTCTGAAGATTATAAAATCAACTCCTTCTAATTGCTGTACTTTTAAAGGAGATAAGTGTTGCAGTGAGGGGTACGTGATTACAGGTCGAATGTTGGCAAACAATTGTAAGCTTTTCCGCAGTTTCAGCAGGCCCTGCTCGGGGCGTACTTTGGCGGAAGGATCGTTATCATATTTTGGATGGCCGATAGCGCCAAATAATATTCCGTCGCTGTTAAGGCAGGCTTCAATCGTTTCGTCAGGCAGCGGGTTGCCGGTTTTATCTATGGCATCGGCACCCATTAAGCAATACCTGTAGTTGAACTCATGACCAAATTGGTCGGCAATGGCATTCAATACTTTTACCGCCTGCCGGGTTACTTCAGGCCCAATGCCATCACCTTCTATAACAACAATATTCTTTTCCATACAACGTAGTTTCAAAACACGGTTATTAAATCCCGCATTCCTTCACACACCTATAGCCTAACCAGTGCCAACCGTTTGTGATGGAAATGCATAACCATAGAGGTTATTTTTTCAATCAATGGTTGCACCATCAGGCGCGATACAAAAACTTTTATTGGTAATTGTTGATAATCCGTAAGAATACCCCCTGATCCGTCAGATGGCGGAGCGTATTGAACTTTACCGCTTATACCGGTATTACTTAACTCTTTCATTTCTTTTCTCTTTTTATTTTCCCCTTTGGGGGTAGGGAAAAAAGCGTGGTGCAGACGCACCACGCGTAACAAAAACTACATGATTATGAGAAAATACTGCTCACTACACTGTGGCGGCCTGGTATTGATTTCCCAATACCTTCAGATCCTCATCTTCCACCTCTTTCTTTCTATCTGCCACTTTCAAAAACTGTTCGTACAACACATCAATATCATTGCGGTTGAACATAAATCCCAGTTTATGAAAACGATGAGCTAATGCGCTTCGGCCGCTGCGCGCTGTTAATACGATCTTACTTCCATCAGCCCCAACCTGTTCGGGGTTAATGATCTCGTAGGTTTGTGCATCTTTCAAAAATCCATCCTGGTGAATGCCTGATGAATGTGAAAATGCATTGGCGCCTACAATAGCTTTATTCGGTTGAACAGGCATCCGCATGGTATCGGAAACCAGCCTGCTCAATGGGTTCAGTTGTTGTGTTTTGATGTCGGTATAAAAACCGAGGCTTTGGTGTTGCTGGATAACCATTACCACTTCTTCCAATGAGGTGTTACCAGCTCTTTCACCCAAACCGTTTATCGTACACTCGATCTGGCGGGCTCCGTTCATTGCACCGGCAATTGAGTTAGCGGTAGCCAGTCCCAGGTCGTTATGACAATGACAGCTGATCACTGCTTTGTCGATATTAGGCACATTGTTGATCAGGTAAGCGATCTTCTCGCCATATTGATGCGGCAGGCAGTAACCTGTCGTATCAGGTATATTTATCGTGGTGGCGCCGGCAGCGATCACTGCTTCTACCACGCGGGCCAGGTACTCATTATCGGTACGGCCTGCATCTTCTGCATAAAATTCAACATCATCTGTAAAGTTCCGCGCCCATTTCACGCACTGGATAGCCCGTTGCAGAATGTCTTCGCGGGTTGAGTTGAATTTCGATCTGATATGGAAATCGGAAGTTCCGATCCCCGTATGGATCCGGGACCTTTTAGCTGTTTTCAGGGCTTCTGCCGCTACTTCGATATCTTTCTGCACGGCCCGGCTTAAACCGCATATGACTGCGTTCTTGATAACTGATCCAATCTCACTCACACTTTTGAAATCGCCAGGTGAGGAAATAGGGAATCCAGCTTCAATAATATCTACACCCAGATCTTCAAGGGCCAAAGCAATCTCTATCTTCTCTTTCGTATTTAATTTACAGCCTGGCACTTGTTCGCCGTCGCGCAATGTTGTGTCGAAAATATAGACTTTGTTCTTTGGCATAGGTGACTCTATAAAGTAGGATTTTATTTTAAAAAAAAGCAGGCTGTTCGATTTTGTGTTGCTTGCTATTAAAGAGAATAACAACCTGCTGAACCGAAATTATTCCTGTTTAACTAACTTGTAAAACCTAATTTGTACTTAATTTACATTATTTAAATAGCGAGAACCCGTCCAAAACCATTGAGGGTCAAGGACTTTAATGATTATTGATTACGATGCCCAACCGTTCTACAGACGCCTTGTTCCAGCTGGTGAAATCCCTGGAGAAATCAGAAAAACGCAATTTCAAGCTGTATGTACAAAGAAATTCATCCAGTGAGAACCTGAAAATTGTGCAGCTTTTTGATGCCCTGGATAAAATGGATACATACGACGAGAATTTACTGCTGAGTAAGTATAAAGACTTGAAAAAGCAGCAGTTATCGAATATAAAGGCCCATTTATACAAACAGATCCTCAGCAGCTTACGACTCATAAAAAATGAGAACAACATTGATATTCAGCTGCATGAGATGATGGACCATGCCCGCATCCTGTACAACAAGGGGTTGTACCTCCAAAGTCTCAAGATGCTCGACCGCATGAAGGAAATGGCCCGCACCAATAACCAGATCACCTATTTATTGCAGGTGCTGTTTTTTGAGAAAAAGATCGAGGCCCTGCACATTACGCGCAGTATGACCGACCGCGCCGAGCAGTTGACAAGTGATGTGGATGAAACCAACCGCCGCCTGTTGATGGTGAGCAAACTGAGCAATTTATCGCTGCTGCTCTATAGCTGGTATATAAAGAATGGCCATGCCCGCGACGAAAACGATGAAAAGGAGATCCAGCAGTTCTTCGGCCAGCATTTTCCCCAGGGCGCCGATGAAGCCAAAGGCTTTTACGAACGCCTGTACCTGTACCAAAGCTTTTGCTGGTACGCTTTCATCCGCCAGGACTTTCTGCAGTACTACCGCCACACCCAAAAATGGGTAGAATTGTTTGAAAAAGAACCATTTATGATTGAAGTGGAAACAGCCCACTACATTAAAGGGATGCACAACCTGATGGGCGCCCACTTCGATCTGCACAACCATACCAAGCTGAAAGAGTCCCTGGAAAAATTCGAGGCCTTTGCCAACAGCGACCTGGTGGTCAATAACCACAATAACCGCATTCAGGTTTTTGTGTACCTCCATGTGAGCAAGATCAACATGCACTTTATGGAGGGCACGTTTTCCGAGGGGTTGAAACTGGTACCGTATATTGAAGAGAACCTGAAGGAATACGAGATCTATCTCGATCGCCACCGTATTCTTGTTTTCTATTACAAATTCGCTTCCCTGTATTTTGGCAGTGGACATTATGAAGAGGCCATCGATTACCTCAACAAGATCATTAACTGGAAGGTTGACCTGCGTACCGACCTGCAATGCTACAGCCGCCTGTTGCATTTAATAGCCCATTACGAGCTGGGTAATTTTCAGTTGCTGGAATACCTGTTCAAGTCTGTATATCGCTTTATGGCCAAGATGGGCAACCTCAGCGTGGTGGAAGAAGAGATCTTTCGTTTTTTGCGCCGGACGTTCCATTTGTCGCCCCGCCAGTTGAAGCCGGAATTTGCCAAACTGCTTGAACAATTAAAGCAATTACAGGCCAACCGCTTCGAAACCCGGGCCTTTGCTTACCTGGATATCATCAGCTGGCTCGAAAGCAAAATGGAGAATATACCGGCTACGGAGATTGTTATCAGAAGAAAGTTTTTGGCTAAGATGAAGCGGAAAGCGGATAGTTCAACTTCTTAGTTTTATGTTTTAAGTTTAAAGTTATTGTCGCCGGCATCTGAATGTCTATTCAACTGTCGTTGCGTCGCACTCTTGTACGTCCTGTTTGCAATTTGGCTTATTTAACAACCTGCACAGCAAGACTATCCACCATTTCTTTATGCAATACCGCCCGTGGTGTAGAATCGTTTATTAGTTGAGGAAAGATGTTCACATTTAATATTTAGTTAACTCAGGCTTTATGTCATCTATATACGCTAATATGCCTCCCTTCAGGTTGTATAAATTAGTGAACCCAAACTTATCTTCCAGTTCCCGGATGGCTTTGGCGCTGCGGCCACCCATTTTGCAATGGACTATTACGGGAATGTCCTTGCTGAATTTATCGGCCTGTTCGGCAACCGTAGCCAATGGGATCAGTTCGGCGCCGATGTTTACAATGTCGTACTCATAGGGCTCGCGTACATCTATAAGTTGAAACGGTTCGCCTTTTACCTGCAGCTCATATAATTCGGCAGCCGTAATTTCTTTTACCGGTTTCTCTACTGCTTTTACGCCACAGAACTGTTCGTAATCGATCAGTTGGGTTATGGTGGGATTTTTTCCATTCAATGGATTATCATCCCGGCGGGAAATAGTAAACGTGCGGCTTTCGAAGTTCAGGGCATCAAAAATATAAAAGCGTCCTGCGAGTGGCTCCCCTACTCCGGTGATAACCTTAATCACTTCCAGCGCCTGTAAGCTGCCAATGATGCCGGGCAATACGCCTAAAACGCCACCTTCGGCACAACTGGGCACTAATCCCGGTGGCGGCGGCGTTGGATACAGATCGCGGTAATTCGGTCCCCGCTCGCCGTTGGCATGGCGATAATTAAATACAGACACTTGTCCTTCAAACTGAAAGATGGAAGCATAGATATAGGGCTTACCCAATAATACGCAGGCATCATTCACCAGATAACGCGTGGGAAAATTATCGGTGCCATCTGCCACCACGTCGTAGTCTTTTATAATGTCCAGCGCATTCTGCGAAGTGAGCTGGGTATTGTACAATACGAATTCAAGATGCGGGTTCAGGGCCTGCAGTCTTGCTTTGGCGGCGTCCACTTTTGGTTTGCCTATTTCATTTACCCCGAACAATACCTGGCGTTGCAGGTTGCTGTCATCTACCACGTCAAAATCAACAATACCGATGGTGCCAATACCGGCAGCAGCCAGGTACAACAACACCGGACTTCCCAATCCGCCGGAACCCACTACCAGCACTTTGGCGGCTTTTAATTTCTGTTGTGCGGCTAATCCGAACCCAGGAATTATTATATGCCTATTGTATCTTTCAAGTTCTGCTTTGGTAAATGTTATTTCGCCCATGTTTCAATTCTTGTTTTTGGGTTCTTAGTTTAAGTTATCCCCCAACTGTAAATCACGAATGTCGTCATTTCCTGCAAAACCTGCCTTTACCAGGCTATTAAATGATTATTCTCTTCTTCAAACTGCAGCTCATCGTTTAACCGCCACGACCTGATAGGCCCCGGTTTTTTTTCATTCACTGAAATAATCAGATATGAAAAGAATGGTTGTGCGGCTGCCCGGTCGTGTTCAGATGGTATTGCAGGATGATTGGGATGCGAATGATAG
>NZ_JBJMLX010000482.1:0-13515 GCF_045805085.1 Niastella sp. | reverse complement strand
TGGCCGCAGTGATTATCCTAACCAGGTGAATAACGTGCTGGGCTTCCCCTTCATCTTCCGTGGTGCGCTGGACGTTCGCGCCACGCAGATCAACGAAGCCATGAAGCTGGCTGCCGTAAAAGCCCTGGCCGAACTGACCAAGAGTCCCGTTCCCGATATCGTGAACATTGCCTATAACGAAAAGAACCTGTCGTTCGGCCCTTCCTATATTATTCCTAAACCCCTCGATCCCCGGTTATTGAGCACCGTGGCTCCCGCCGTTGCCAAAGCCGCTATTGAAAGTGGTGTTGCGCAAATAACGATCACTGATTGGGAAACCTATGCCATTGAGCTCGACAAACGCCTTGGCCTCGATAACCAGTTGATGCGCGTACTCGGCGCCAAAGCCCGCCGCAACCCCAAACGACTGGTATTTGCCGAAGCGGATAACATTAAAATATTAAAATCGGCCCAGATCGCTTATGATGAGCGCATCGCTTACCCCATTTTGTTAGGCGATGAAAAAGCGATCAGGCAGATGGCACTGGATAACAGCATCGACATCGATGATATGCCCATCATTGACCCGCGTAATGATGAGTATGAAGAAAAACGCAAACAGTTCGGGGAGCTCTTCTTCAAAAAGCGCCAGCGTAAGGGTGTGAACCAGTATGAAGCATGCAAAATGATGAAGGACCGAACCTATTTTGGTTGCATGATGGTGGAAACCGGTGATGCCGATGCGGTGATCTCTGGCTTAACCCGCAACTACGCTGATGCTATTCGCCCGGCCCTGCAGGTGATAGGGATGGAAGAAGGGGTGAAAAAGATCGCCGGTATGTACATGCTGTTAACCAAAAGAGGTCCGTTGTTCCTGGCCGATACTACGGTGAACTTAAACCCAACGGCTGAAGAACTGGCCGATATCACCCTGTTGGCCGCCAAAGAGGTGCGCAGCTTTAACCTAACGCCGCGTATTGCCATGCTGAGCTACTCCAACTTCGGCAGCAGCGATACGCCTGAAGCCAAACTGGTTGCCCGGGCAAAAGACATCGTAAAAGAAAAAGATCCTACTATTATCATAGATGGTGAAATACAACCTAACATCGCCTTTAACCAGGAGATCCTGCGCGATAACTATCCTTTCAGCGAGCTTGTTGACCAGGAAGTGAATACCCTCATTTTCCCTAACCTGGCTGCGGGTAATATCGCCTATAACCTGATGAAGGAAATTGGTGGCGCCGATGCAGTAGGTCCCATTTTGCTGGGCCTGAAGAAACCAGTGCATGTGTTGCAGTTGGGAAGCTCCGTACGCAGCATCACCAATATGGCGCTTATTGCCGTTATTGACGCTCAATTAAAATGTCAGAACGCCAACCAGGACCCGGCTAAAAAGCCAGCCTGGTGGAAGAAGAAATAACCTCCCGGGGGAAAATACAGTTACAGGTTTCAGGTTACAGGGAGGTAACTCTCTTATACCTGAAACCTTTTTCATTTTCCCTGGAACCTGGAACTTGAAACCTGGAACTCAACTTTCCGGCAACAAAACCCGCTCTTTTGCGTTTTGGAGGTTTAGGCGTACTTTTACATTATTGCTTATCAATCATGACTTTATTTACAGAGTTTGGCCGTTACCTATTGATGATTAAAGGAATGTTTTCGAAACCAGAAAACATGAAGATGTATTGGAAAGAGCTGATGCACCAGTGTAATGAAATTGGGATCGGCTCATTAGGGATAGTAGTCATCATTTCGGCATTTATGGGAGCAGTATCTGCATTGCAAACAGCGTATCAGCTGGTTAGCCCTGTAATTCCTATGAGCACCGTTGCACAGATCGTGCGGGATACCGTTATCCTGGAGTTTGCCCCTACCCTGGTATGTATTGTACTGGCTGGTGTGGTAGGTAGTAAAATAGCCAGCGAGCTGGGTAATATGCGGGTGAGCGAACAAATTGACGCCCTTGAAATTATGGGTATCAATACCAAAACCTACCTGGTATTGCCTAAAATAATGGCTGCTGTTATCGTGATTCCCTTACTGGTAGTAGTTTCCGCTGCATTGGGCATCTATGGCGGACAACTGGCATCAACCACCGCAGGTATTCTGTCGCCTCAACAATATGAAACAGGATTGCTGCAATACTTTCAGCCGTATAATGTGTTCTTCGCCCTGGTAAAAGCTTATACTTTTGCATTCATTATTTCCAGCATACCAGCCTATTACGGATATTATGTAGAAGGGGGCGCCCTGGAAATCGGCAGATCAAGCACCAAGGCAGTGGTGGTAAGCTGTGTGAGTATTTTGGGCGCTGATTATGTGCTGGCTGCATTATTGTTGCATTAAAGGTTGAACACCTATGAATTCATAAACCATGATCGAAGTAAAAAACATAAAGAAAGGATTTGGTGAGAAAACCGTATTGAACGGTGTTAGCGTTACCATGCAATCAGGTAAATGTAACCTCATTATTGGCGCCAGTGGTAGCGGGAAAACGGTTTTTATGAAATGCATGGTTGGCTTACTGGTACCAGACGAAGGCGAAATTTGCTACAACAATTCAGACTTCAATAAACTAAATACCGAAGAAAGGAAAGAGATCCGCCAGCAGATCGGGATGCTGTTCCAGGGTTCGGCCCTGTTCGACAGCTTAACGGTTGAACAAAATATTATGTTCCCCCTGAACATGTTCACAAAGGATACCTATGCCAAGAAATTAAAACGGGTGAACGAGGTGCTGGAAAGAGTGAGATTGAAGGACATTAATAAAAAATTCCCCGCAGAACTCAGCGGTGGGATGAAAAAAAGGGTAGGTATTGCCCGCGCCATTGTGTTAAATCCTAAATACCTTTTTGTTGACGAACCCAACTCCGGGCTCGATCCGCAAACTTCCCTCGTTATTGATAAACTGGTTAAAGAAATTACTACCGAATACGACATTACTACCGTAGTAAACACCCACGATATGAACAGCGTAATGGAGATCGGCGATCATATCATTTTCATGCACCAGGGTAAAAAAGAATGGGAAGGCAGCAACAAGGAGATCATTTTTAATAAAAGTGAACGCCTGAACGACTTCATTTTCGCTTCCGACTTCCTTAAAGACGCCAAGGATATGCGTATGCTGGAACAGTCCGGTAAAATTGATAACGACCGCGATATGGATAAACTCATAAACGGGTAGTCAATTGATAATAGGCAATTGGCAAATTTTCCCTAAACGGCGTCAGTTTGCCTATAATCGAACCGCGCCGCAATTCGCGAGCCCCTGTCTAATGCTTATTATCTATTATTTTCTACGCAAACGTTCCCGGGATTACCATTTTAATTGCCAATTGCACATTGGCCATTATCCCCTATTTTTGCGGACCCGATAAATGTCGGGAATCTAAATATTTCCGCTGATGAGTATTTTAGTAAACAAACAATCAAAGATCCTGGTGCAGGGCTTCACCGGCACAGAAGGTACCTTCCATGCTACTCAAATGATAGAATATGGTACCAATGTAGTAGGTGGCGTTACACCAAACAAAGGGGGCACATTGCATTTGGACAGGCCGGTATTTAATACCGTAGCGGAAGCAGTAAAGGAAACCGGGGCTAATGTGTCTATCATATTTGTACCGCCGGCTTTTGCATCCGATGCTATTATGGAAGCCGCCAATGCCGGTATTGAACTGGTAGTATGTATTACAGAAGGTATTCCTGTGCAGGATATGGTGAAAGCCAAATTATACCTGCAAGGCACTAAAACCCGCCTTATTGGGCCCAACTGCCCGGGTGTAATTACCGCAGGTGAGTGTAAAGTAGGTATCATGCCTGGTTTCGTTTTCAAAAAAGGTAAGATCGGTATCGTATCAAAATCTGGTACCCTCACTTACGAAGCCTCTGACCAGGTTGCTAAAGCCGGTTTGGGTGTTTCTACAGCTGTTGGTATCGGTGGCGACCCCATCATTGGTACTACTACCCGCGAAGCGCTGGAAATGTTTATGAACGATCCGGAAACTGAAGCAGTAGTAATGATCGGTGAAATTGGCGGTGGCATGGAAGCCGAAGCTGCCCGCTGGTATAAAGAAAACGGTAAAAAACCTGTAGTTGGTTTTATTGCCGGTCAAACAGCTCCTCCCGGACGCCGTATGGGCCACGCTGGCGCCATCGTTGGCGGTGCTGATGATACAGCTGCTGCTAAAATGAAGATCATGGAAGAATGTGGTATCACCGTAGTATCGAGCCCTGCTGATATTGGTGCAACCATGGCAAAGATCATTAAGAAGTAAGCGAACACGCTTAAACATATTTAACCTTGCAGATCTGCCTTGCTACAACAGCTGGCAAGATCTGCAAGGTTTTTTATTGTTTATTAATGATAGGTACGTACGTATTCTGCCAGCTCTTCTTTGCTTTTGCTGAAGGTAAAAACATTGTACACCACAAAGTAATTCTTGGGATCGGTTGTTTTACCATACATATACTTGGCTATTTCCAGCTTGCTGGCTTCAAAAGAAAATGCAGACAACAATGCCTTGGCCTGGTTTGAAGTAAAAAAGTTTTGATCGATGCCCGCTTTGGCAATAGCCATACGCGAATCGTCGAAACTTTCCCGGCGCACCGTTTCAATAAATGAATTAAAGGTGTTATCGGGCATGGGCCGGGGTTGATTATTATAATTGTTGTTGTGCCCAGGCCAGTTATTACCCTGGTTGTTGTTATAGTTCCCCTGTTGATTGTTGTAGTTATTACCGGGTTGATTGTTATAATTGTTACCTGGTTGATTATTGACAGGTTGAGAGGGAGGCATATTGAGCATTCCAGGATTTCTCCAGAGCATTTGGCCATCCTGGTATTGGTTACCTGTTATAGATTGTTCATCCACCATTACCCGGCCAAACCGGTTAATGATAACATCAACATAAAACTGCGGTTTTACATTCACGGGCTTGTTGAAGATAACAACCCGCTTTATGCCCATCATACCACCGCCTTTTTTGCCGGAGAACAATACCAGCTGGTGAGTGCCGGGTGGAAGGTCCCTGATATTCAGGCTGGGGCCACAATCAACATACGTCTGGCCATCCACTTCAAACTGAATATCTTCGGCACTTAAATTGGTAATGCTTAAGAAACTGTTGTAATTGTTGTTCTTAACATTGCCCATCATCTGTGCACGCGAGGTAAGCGCCACAACAATGGAAAGGATCAGGATACACGTTTTTCTCATACTGGGTGTTTTGTGCGAATAAGGGCTCCCGATTTATCGGGACAAGTTTAAAATACCTAGAACGAAATACCAGGTATTTCCGTTGCACAATTAAAGGGTACAACTACTTATATTTAATATTACTATATATAACATAACGTCAATAGGTTAGCTATTATTGCCAACCAACAGACGCGGGCATTTTAACAAATTGCCATTATGCATTTTATTGGCAACTTGCATCCGTTTAAGGAGGTTTGAAGTCAGTTGCTGGAGGTCGTTTTTAGATTGAACGTTTGAGCCTGCACTTCAGTATTCATTAACTTGTATAAAATTTGGCGAATGATATTTAAGCGTTTTTTTTCGTTAGTATGTACAGCCCTTATTTTTTTAACAACCTATGCGCAACAGAAGATGAAAACATACGACAAAGAGTGGAAACACATTGACAGTCTTTTTCAACAAGACGGTCTTACCGAATCGGCCCTTACCGAAGTAAATAAGATCTATTCACAGGCTAAAAAAGAAGGGAACGATGCCCAGGTAGTAAAAGCACTATTGTACCGGGCAGAATTACAACAATTGAAAGAAGAAGATCCCACCAGGAAAAGCATTCACCAGTTGGAAACAGAAACTGCTGAAGCAAAAGAACCGGTGCGTGCTGTGCTGCAAAGCATAACTGCTAAAAGTTACTGGAACTATTTTCAACAGCACCGCTGGCAATTGTACAGACGCACCAATACGGCCAATTTTCAAAAAGAGGACCTGGCCACCTGGACCATCGACGACTTTAATAAAAAGATCAGTGAATTATACCTGGCTTCTATCAGCAATGAAAAATTATTACAACAAACAAAGCTGGAGCCGTTTGACCCCATTATTACAAAAGGGAACGTACGGTATTTACGCCCTACCCTGTTCGATCTGCTGGCAAACCGCGCGTTGGATTATTTTAAAAATGATGAACGCGACGTGAACAAACCCGCCTATGCTTTTGAAATAGACGATGCGGTTGCTTTTGATGAGGCCAAAAAATTTTCGAAGCATACCTTCACTACCCGCGACACCGTTTCCCTGCAGTATAAAGCCCTGCAACTTTACCAACGTCTGTTGCAGTTTCATGCAGCAGATGTGAAACCCGATGCGTTGCTGGATGTGGACATTGACAGATTACAATACGTGCATGAACATGCCACCATCGAAAACAAGGATTCGCTGTACATAAAAGCGCTGCAGCAAATAGGTGACCAATATGATTTAATACCCGCCGCCACGCAAGCCTGGTATTACCTGGCCCAGTGGCATAATGAGCAGGCCCAGAAATATGAACCACTGAAGGGGGAGCTTTACCGCGATGAATATCTGAAAGCGATAAGCATTTGTGATAAAGTAATTGCCCAGAAAGACAACAGCGAAGGAAAAGCCAACTGCCTTAACCTGCGGCAGGAAATACTGCACCGGGAGTTGAACCTGCAAACCGAAAAAGTGAATGTGCCCGGTCAGGCCTTTCGCACCCTTATTACTTACCGCAATTTTACTACCGTTAATTTCAAGGTGGTAAAGATGGACCGCAAAACACGCGATTCGATCGGGGAAAATAACTGGGACGATGAATTCTGGAAAAAACTGCTGGGCTTACCTGCCATTACCAGGTTCAGGCAGTCATTACCCGATACCAAAGATCATCAGAAGCATTCCGCAGAAATAAAAGTAGATGCATTGCCCATTGGCGAATATGCGTTGATCGCCAGCGTAAACGACCAGTTTACCATGGCCGGAAACCTGTTGGCCGTGCAATATTTCTATGTTTCAAATATTGCCTACATCAACAAAGGCGCCGATTACTTTATTTTGAACCGGGAAACCGGCCAGCCCCTTGCAAACGCCAATGTACAGGTATGGTACCAGTCATATGACTATAACAAACGCAAGTATACCGGCAGCAAAGGACAAACCAGTGTTACAGATGAACATGGGTATGTAAAGCTTGAGTCTAAGCAGAACAATAATGACCATAACGTTCAGCTGCAAATAACCCATGGCGATGACCGCTTGTATCTGGATGGTTACATATACAATTATACTTACGACGATAGTCATGAAACAGAGGAAAAGAACTTCAAGGTAGCGTTCCTGTTCACCGACCGGTCTATTTACCGGCCCGGACAAACGATCTATTTTAAAGGCATTCTGGTAAACACCAATAACAAGACCAAAGCAACCACCATTGTTCCAAATTTCTCCACCAGCGTTTCTTTATTTGATGCCAATGGACAATTAGTAGATTCCATCCCTGTTACTTCCAATGAATTCGGTTCTTATTCCGGCAAGTTTACCATCCCTACTGGTTTACTGAACGGGCAGTTCAGGATCGCCGATCAAAAAATATCAGGCAATATACATGTCTCAGTAGAAGAATACAAACGGCCCAAATTCCTGGTGGAGGTAAACAAACCAACGGGCACCTATCGTTTAAATGATGACATAACGGTGAAAGGTATTGCCAAAGCTTATGCCGGTAACACCATTGATGGCGCCACGGTTAAATACCGGGTAGTGCGCAAAACCAATATGCCTTTTTGGTTTTATAGCGGCTACAGCAAAATGATCTGGCCGCCCTATGGCCAGGAAAGTGTTGAGATAGTACATGGCGAAATAACCACCGATGCCAAAGGAGAATTCAAGATCAACTTTAAGGCGTTGCCCGATAATGCAGTTCCCAAAAGCAGTCAACCCATTTTCGATTACCAGGTAACCGTTGATGTTACCGATGTGGCCGGCGAAACAAGAAGCGGCAATACCTATGTATCGGTGGCTTACCAGGCATTGAAGTTAAACCTGGATCTTCCAAAGAAAATGCATGCCGACAGCCTGAACAAAATACATCTTACCAGCACCAACCTGAACAACCTGTTTGAAAAAACAACGGTTACTGTTTCCATTCACAAACTGAAAATGCCCAACCGCATGTTCAGGGACCGTCTTTGGGAACAACCCGACCAGTATGTGCTGTCGCAGGATGAATTCTATAACCTTTTCCCCTACGATGTTTATAAAGACGAAAACGATCCTGCCAAATGGGCAAAGGAGCAGAAGGTGGCTGAAAAAACCGACACCACTTCCAACACCCAGCCATTTACACTCGATCACTCGCCTTTAACACCTGGCTGGTATGCCGTTGAAGCCATCACCAAAGACAAGTATGGCGAGGAAGTAAAAGATATCCGGTATGTACAGGTATATAACCAGTCAATGGTAAGTCCGCTGGCTACCGGCGGTATTGAAACTGGCAACACTACGGTTGAACCCGGCGAAAAAGCCAGTTACCAGGTAAGCACTACATTGGATGATGCATTTATCATTCATGAAGTGAATAAAAAAGAGCATGTCAGCGAGCTAAGCTTTTTCACCCTGAACAAGAACAGCCGCTCATTTGATTTACCGGTAACGGAAAATGACCGGGGCGGTTTTGGTATCCACATCGCCTTCGTAAAACACAACCGGTTTTATTCAGAAGAGCAAACATTCCTTGTTCCTTACACCAATAAAGAACTGACCATTGCATATGAAACCTTCCGCGATAAAACCCTGCCAGGCAGCGAAGAAAAATGGAAAGTGAAGATAAGCGGTTATAAAGGCGATAAAGTGGCGGCTGAAATGCTTACAGCTATGTACGATGCTTCACTCGACCAGTTTAAACCACAGGTCTGGTATAAGCCATCATTGACGTGGAATACCAATTATTATCCTACCCGCAGTTGGGAAGGCAACACCTGTTTTACGACAGTACAATCAATAGAGAAAAATAATGAGACCAGTAATTATGAAAGCTTTGACAAAGAGTATGATGTATTAATGGACCTGCCCGGGAACCTGGTTTACTCCAGGCTTGCCCGCGCTGGCGGTGGAGGCGATAAAAGAATGAAAGAGTCTGCAAAGATCGCAGCTCCTGAACCGTTATCAGCTGCTGCACCAGCAGGAGCCATGCAAGATGTAGCAGTTGTTGGTTATGGGACGGCAAAAAAGAAAGCCGACACCAATGTACAGCAAGGTGAAATGCTTGTAGAGGGACAAGTTGTAAAAAAACCGGAAGCTGGTCCTGCCGTTCAGGTTCGCACCAACCTCAACGAAACAGCATTCTTCTTCCCCGACCTGCATACCGATGCCAATGGTAATATTGAATTCTCTTTCACCATGCCCGAAGCAGTAACGCAGTGGAAATGGATGAGTCTGACGCACACCAAAGACCTGGCGTTTGGTATGGATACCAAAACCATTGTAACGCAAAAAGACCTGATGGTGCAACCCAATGCGCCTCGCTTTTTGCGCGAAGGCGATCACCTGAACTTCAGCGGTAAAATTGCCAACCTTACCGATAAGGAAATAACCGGTCAGGTGCAATTACAATTGATAGATGCCACTACCAACCAATCGGTTGATGGCTGGTTCCACAACGTAATGCCCAACCAGTATTTCACCGTACCGGCCAAACAAACCGTTCCGGTAACCTTTAATATTGAAATTCCTTACCAGTATAACAAACCGGTAACCTATCGCCTTATCGCCAAAGCCGGCGACCTGAGCGATGGCGAAGAAGCCATCCTGCCAGTTGTGAGCAACCGCATGCTGGTTACAGAAAGCCTGCCTCTGCCCGTTCGTGGCAACGGCACCAAGAACTTTACGTTTGAAAAGCTGGTGAAAAGCGGCAGCAGCGAAACGTTGAACAACCATTCGCTTACCGTAGAGTTTACCACCAACCCGGCCTGGTATGCGGTACAGGCATTGCCTTACCTGATGGAATATCCCTACGATTGTGCCGAACAAACCTTTAACCGGTATTATGCCAATGCGCTGGCCACCAGCATTGCCAATGCCTCACCAAAGGTTAAAGAAATATTCGAGCGCTGGAGAACCACCGATACAGCAGCCCTGATGAGCAACCTTCAAAAGAACGAGGAACTGAAAGCGGTGTTGTTGGAAGAAACGCCCTGGGTAATGCAAGCCAAAAACGAAGCGCAACAAAAAAAGAATATCGCCCTGTTATTTGACTTGGTGCGCATGAGCAATGAGGAAACAAAGGCCATTGCCAAACTGCATGAATTGCAAAGTTCCAATGGTGGGTTTGTATGGTTCAAAGGCGGTCCCGATGATCGTTATATGACCCAGTACATTATGACCGGTGTAGGTCACCTCAAAAAACTGAAGGTGAATACAAAGAATGACCTGCTGGAAGAAATGGTAAAAAAAGCCCTTCCTTATCTCGATGAGCGCATTAAAGAAGACTATGAGTACATGCTGAAACACAATAAGGGGAAAGAAGATAGTGACTACATCAGCCCGCTGCATATTCAGTATTTGTATATGCGCAGCTTCTATCCTGAAGCAGGTGTACCCGGCGGCGTGTTCAAAGCTTATAACTATTACCGCACACAAGCACAGAAAAACTGGGTAAAACAGAGCCGCTATATGCAGGGGATGATCGCCCTGTCGCTGTTCCGTACCGGTGATGTGCAAACCGCCAACAATATTGTAAGATCAATAAAAGAGAATGCCATTCACAATGAGGAAATGGGCATGTACTGGAAGGAATTCACCGGTGGCTATTACTGGTATCAATCCCCTATCGAAATTCAGTCGTTACTGATTGAGACCTTTACCGAAGTAACAAAGGACATCACCGCGGTGAACGATATGAAACTGTGGTTGCTGAAACAAAAGCAAACCCAGGACTGGAAAACAACCAAAGCCACCGCTGATGCCTGCTATGCGTTAATGCTGCAAGGTTCCGACCTGCTAACCAACACACCTGAGGTAACTATTGACCTGGGCAATACAACCATCCGCAGTAAAGAACAGCAACAGGAAGCCGGTACCGGTTATTTTAAAAAGGTGTTTGATGAAAAACAGGTGAAACCGGAGATGGGTAATATAAAAGTAACCGTGTCGTCAACAGCCAATGATAACAAAGGAGCTGCTGCCTGGGGCGCTGTTTACTGGCAGTATTTTGAGAACCTCGACAAAATAACGCCTGCCGCCACTCCATTGCAACTGACCAAAAAGTTGTTTGTTGAAAAGAATACCGATCGCGGTCCGGTTTTACAACCCATCAATGAAGGCCAGGCCCTGAAAGTAGGTGATAAAGTGAAAGTGCGTATTGAATTGCGTGTTGATCGCGCCATGGAATATGTGCATATGAAAGACATGCGGGCTGCCTGTATGGAACCGGTGAATGTTATCAGCCAGTTTAAATGGCAGGGCGGACTGGGTTATTATGAAACAACGAAAGATGCCAGCACCAATTTCTTTTTTGGTCAGCTGCCCAAAGGCACTTACGTTTTTGAATATCCCCTGTTTGTTACCCATACCGGTAAATTCAGCAACGGCATTACAACCATTCAATGTATGTATGCCCCTGAATTTACCAGCCATAGCGAGGGAGTGCATGTGACGGTAGAATAAAAAGAGTCATAATTTATAAAGTGAGGCTGCATCTGATAAAGGTGCAGCCTTTTTTGTTACAGGTTACAGAGAAGCCAATAAGTTTTGGCCGCGTAACGGGAAACTGGTAACCGGTAACCCCCAAGCGGGGCAGGCGCTGAAACTTGAAACCTGAAACTGCTACCTTACACAACGAAAACCTAATCTATCCCTGATAATTTCTTTATAATTTCGCCCCATGCATGTTGATTTTATACTTATCGGACAAGGCATTTGCGGCACCTTTTTGAGCTGGGAGTTGCAAAAAGCAGGTTATTCTTTACTGGTGATCGACAACAACAAACCCGGCACGGCTTCAAAAGTAGCGGCCGGCATTATAAACCCGGTCACGGGCCGGCGCATTGTAAAAACCTGGATGATTGACGAGGTAATGCCCTTTGCCTGGCAACAGTATAGGGAGCTGGGAAAACAATTACAGGTCACCACCATTGAGCAAAAAGATATTGTTGATTTCTTCCCCACTCCGCAAATGAAGCTGGCCTTTGAAAAACGATATGCTGAAGACACCCAATACCTTTCCATCCACAACGATGCCAACGCCTGGAACAATTATTTCAATTACGATTTTGGTTATGGCACCATTACGCCCTGCTACCTGGTAAACCTGCCGGAGCTGTTACCGGCCTACCGGCGTTTATTGTTAAACGATAACCGCCTGCTCGAAGAACACTTTGATCATACGCAACTACAAATCGTTTCAGACACCATTCATTATAAAGGCTTCACCGCACAACGCATCATTTTCTGTGATGGTATTGCCAGCTTTAACAATCCCTGGTTCAGCAACCTGCCCTTTGCGCCCAATAAAGGCGAGGTATTGCTGGTTGAAGTGAACGACATGCCTATGCAACACATCTTTAAAAAAGGTATCAATTGGGTTCCGTGGAAGGATAATATCTTTTGGGTTGGCTCCTCGTACGAATGGGATTTTGCCAGCGATCAACCAACAGATAATTTCCGGGACAGGACAATGGCAGCCCTGCAGCAATGGATAAAAGCTCCTGTGCGCCTGCTGGAACATACTGCCGCTGTACGCCCGGCCACCATTGAACGGCGGCCGTTTATCGGCTTTCACCCCAACCAACCGTCCATTGGCATCTTCAATGGCATGGGAACCAAAGGCTGTTCCCTGGCGCCCTTTTTTGCCCCCCAACTGGTGCAACACCTTCAGCATCAAACACCGGTACAACCTGAAGCCGATATTCAGCGATTTAAACGGGTATTATCGAAATAATATAATTTTGCTTCGTCCGCCGAAACCTTGGCGTAGGCGGGCCGGACCTGAGTAATATTAATAAAATATCAAATCAATAACTGTGGGCGAGGAATCAAACGACCTGTATGTAATACCAGCGAAGTTTCGCAAGATCGAGAATTTACATATCTTATTCTGGCTGGTGAAAGACCTTTGCTGGTGCCTGATCCTGAGGCCGCTTGGTATTATCATGATCTTCCCTACCCTCATCGTTGCCATCTGGATCGCCTGGCGTAACCGCCACATTGTAGCCGAGTTAACGCATAACGTAGCCATCGCCTTATGGATAGTGGCCAACTCCATGTGGATGATTGCTGAGTTTTATAATATCGATGAAAAGGTAAGGCCCTATTGTATCATTCCTTTCTCACTGGGCATTTTGACCCTGTTCTATTACTACCTCTATTATTCTCCCCTGCAAAGAAAGAAGGCAAAAGCCAAAGTCAAAGCTTCCTGAATATCAGGAGTGTTTATATGGAATATGACCACGCGATACCTTCCAGATGTATCCATCAATAATGTAATGCGTGATCTGTGGAAGCGCCAGCAATGGGATCAATAATACCAGCACTTCTTTTGACGG
>NZ_JBJMLX010000481.1:0-2959 GCF_045805085.1 Niastella sp. | reverse complement strand
GACAGCGTAACTACCCTGAACAAACTGGTAGAACTGTTGCAAAAATACCCGGTGCTTACGCAGTGTTCAACTTTGCAAATTGCTATCAGTGGCAACCGGCCCGATGTATCGGCGTATGCATCTTACCCTTCCTTTATCTGGTTCGACGGCGAGTTGCAAAAAGAGTATCCGGCTGCGGCGCTTGCACGCGTGGTGATGCTAAGCGCCGACCTGAAGCAATACACCAAATGGAATGGGAAAGGCATTATTCCATCGCCGCAATGGGATATTCTGCAAAAGCTCGTAAGCCATGCACATGCCTTGAACAAACCCGTTCGTTTTTGGGGTGCGCCTGATTTTACCAATGCCTGGATCCAGTTGATACGACTGCAGGTAGATTATATCAATACCGACAGCATAAAAGCGCTGTCCAATTTTCTGCGGAAAATGCCGGCCAATTCCTATAAAAGTAAAACCGGCTATAAACCCTATCAACCCACCTTTCAACATGACGGCGTTGATAAACCAGTAAAGAATATTTTGTTGTTTATTGGCGATGGCACCGGTCTGGCCCAGTTGTATGCAGGTTATACCGCCAACAGAGGCGCCCTGAATATTTTCAGCATGCGTAATATAGGGTTCTCCAAAACCAGCTCGTACGACAGTTACGTCACCGATTCGGCGCCCGGTTCAACAGCCTTTGCCTCCGGCGTAAAAACCAATAACCGCTATGTAGGGGTAGATCATACCGGTGTAGCCATCCCCTTGTTACCGGTGTTTTTGAAAACACGGAATATAAAAACCGGGCTGGTTACCTGTGGTGATATTACCGATGCCACACCGGCTGATTTTTATGCGCATCAAACCGAACGGGAAAATTCCACTGCTATCGTTCATGATCTCAAAAAGGCTGACATCGATCTGCTGATGGGGTCGGGTAAAGAGAGTTTATCGAATGTAGGCCTGCTGGCAGAAAAAGCCAAAGGCGCCGATGCCGGCAATCTGTTTCAGGAGTTGTCGCCTGAATTTACGCTGGTGCACAGCGTGGACAGTGTGATGGATGCTCCCGGTAAAAAGTGGGTAGTAGTAGACCCCAGGGCGGCTTTGCCTGTGTTGAAAGGGCGGGAGAACTGGCTGGAACAGGCGTTCTCAAAAGCAGTAAAAACATTGTCCCGCAACAAAGCGGGATTTTTTTTAATGACAGAAGGTGCGCAGGTCGATTATGGCGGTCATGCCAATGACATGTCGTATGTGGCCAGCGAGGTAATGGATTTTGACCAGGTGATCGGTAAAGCGATGCAATTTGCTGATGCAGACGGACAAACACTGGTTATTGTAACAGCCGATCATGAAACCGGCGGTTTATCGCTGCTGGCCGGTGATTATACCAATGGCTATGTAAGCGGAAATTTTGCCACCAACGACCATACCGCCATCCCGGTTCCCGTGTTTGCCTACGGCCCGCAATCGTTCCGTTTCAGGGGCGTATATGAAAACACCGAGTTGTTTTACAAGATGATGGCGGCGCTTAACATTCCAATAAGAAAATAAATCAGCAGCAGGCTGGCACAGGTGTTTGCCCATTCATTTGAAATGATTACTTTCGGCTTATTCAGGTAACTACTGCTACACCAATTTCAAACTGACATGCAACAACAAAAACGATTCCTGGCCCTCGACGTGTTCAGGGGCATGACTATTTGCTTCATGATCATTGTAAATACCTCGCCTGATGGGAGCCATACTTATGCGCCGCTGCTGCATGCCCAATGGCATGGTTTTACGCCCACGGACCTGGTCTTTCCTTCTTTTTTATTTGCTGTAGGTAATGCCATGAGCTTTGTAATGCCCAAATGGGAGAACGCTTCTACCGCTTCCGTGCTGGCAAAAATTTTCAAACGAACATTACTCATTTTTATACTGGGTTACCTGATGTACTGGTTCCCCTTTGTGCGCATGGATAAAGCAACTGGTGTATATGCCTTTTATCCATTTGAGAAAACGCGCGTTTTTGGCGTTTTACAACGTATTGCGCTGGCGTATTGCTTTGCTTCGTTGATGCTTTACTTTTTGAAATTCCGTGCTACGATCATTATTACCGCTGCCATCCTGTTGTTGTACTGGCCGGTGCTGTATTTCTTTGGCGATGCGGCCGATCCGTTTTCATTGCTGGGCAATGCCGTTTTAAAGCTCGATCTGCGGATGATCGGTCCGGACCATTTGTATCATGGCGAAGGGGTGCCTTTTGATCCGGAAGGATTTTTAAGCACGTTCCCGGCCATTGGCAATGTGGTAGCGGGCTATTGGGTGGGTAGGTTCCTGCAACAAAAAGGCGGCACCTATGAAGCATTGACCAAATTGATGCTGGCTGGTTTTGCTTTGCTCGTATTAGCACATTTCTGGAACTATTCTTTCCCCATCAATAAAAAGATCTGGACCAGTTCCTTTGTATTACAAACCGTGGGAATTGATTGTCTCATCATAGCTGCTATTGTTTACATAGCCGATATTCAGCAAAAAACTTCGTGGACTCCTTTCTTCCAGGTATTTGGCAAAAACCCGCTGTTCATTTACCTGTTGTCTGAAGTGCTGGTTATTTTGTGGAACGTATTCAGATTACCATCCGGCACCACCGTCTTCAAATGGTTATATGATAATATTTTCATTCATCTGGCGACGCCTTATTTCGGTGCGTTGGTACAGGCGGTGTTGTATATGTTGCTTTGCTGGAGTGTTGGGTATTGGATGGATAAGAAGAAGATCTATGTGAGAGTGTAGGAAGTAAACCTATCAACCTGTATTCCTGGTCAACTGGTTAACTGGTCAACCCTTTCAACTTTCAACTTAAAACTTTCAACTAAGAGCTTAACCCCGTTCTTTCCATAAAAGCATTATTAAACACCCGCTGCGTCACCTCATCCAACAACTTGTGTCTCGCCGTCAACCATTTGTTTACCGCCGCATCGCCATACATTTGGCG
>NZ_JBJMLX010000480.1:0-10905 GCF_045805085.1 Niastella sp. | reverse complement strand
TTACCGCCCCCGCCTGCTTTATCAGAAAAATTTTAAAACCCGCTTTTATTTTTGGCCGATAGACTACTGGGACCTGCTGGTAAATAAACGACTGGTACAAAATTATGGTTGGTAAACTTTACATTCTTACAATACATGAAACTATACAAACGAACGCTGATCATTACAGGCATGTTGCTGGTTGTACTGTATGGCTGTAAGCCCGAGATCCATGAGCCGTTATCGGGAGAAGGTGATGGTTCAACGCCGGATCCGTTGAAGAGCGTATCCATTACTAATTTACCGGGCGCTGCGCAGTTAACCTATACACTGCCGGCAAGCCCCGGTTTGTTATATGTAAAAGCGGTGTACGAAAATAAACCGGGCGAAAAACGTGAAGTACGCGCCTCCTATTACAACAACTCGCTGGTGGTAGATGGGTTTGCCGATACCCTGCTTCACCCGGTAGAACTATATGTGGTAACCCGCGACGAAAAACAATCAGCCCCTGTTACTATTACTGTAAGTCCGCATACCCCGCCTTACCTGGATGTATACCGCAGCCTGCAGGTGCGGGCTGATTTTGGCGGGGTAAATGTGTCGTTTAAAAATAAAAGCAGCGCAGATGTGTCCATCGTTGGGCTCACTACCGATTCAACCGGCGTTTTTGACCAAACCGATGCACATTATACCAACGCCGACAGCGGCGTTTATTCATTGCGGGGATATAAAGCAGAAAAAAGAAAATTCGGATTTTTTGTAAAGGACAGGTGGGGAAATATCTCCGATACGTTAACGGGGGAATATACACCACTGTATGAAGAGCTGTTGGATAAAACAAAATTTAAGGAAGTAGATCTGCCTACCGATATAGGTTATGGCTGGGGCTTATCCATGACCGATCTCTGGGATGGTATTTTCACCGGGTATAATATGTGGCACTCGGCCGATAAGCTGGATGGTATGCCCATGTGGATCACATTCGACATGGGTACGCTGGCCCAGTTGAGCCGGGTGGGTTTATGGCAGCGTAACCAGGATGGCGGCTGGATCTATGCACAGAACAACCTGCGGGAATTTGAAGTATACGGCGCTGATAACCCCAATCCCAATGGAGCCTGGGACAATAGCTGGACGCTGCTCGCGCATCATACGGTTATAAAGCCTTCCGGGTTACCGGTTGGCACCACGAACGCTGCAGATCTGGCGGCTGCTGAAACGGGTGAGTTAATGGATATACCACTCACGGCGCCTAAAGTGCGTTACATCCGGTTGAAGATATTACGCACCTGGACGGATGGCGGCTATGCTGCCAACGTTGCGGAAATGTCGTTCTGGGGCGATAGCAGGTAATCCCCTATATCATTGACCATTCACCATGCAAGAATAAAAACGAATGTATGAATGTAATAAGAACCGTTATCAGCCTGTTATTTGTTGCCACAGGCCTGGTACTGTCCTGCAAAAAAGCAGATGAATTTAAAAAGTTTGTAGAAGGGGGCGAGATCATATACACTGCCAAAGCCGATTCGGCGCGGGTATATGCCGGAAAGAAAAGAGTGCAGCTATATTGGTTACTCTTATCTGACCCCACCATAATAAGATCGAAAGTATTCTGGAAGAATCATACTGATTCCGTTGAAATACCTGTTCAGCGTACATCGGCCATAGATACCATGCGGGTTATTATCAATAACCTGACCGAAGGCAACTACGACTTCGAGATCTATAATTACGATCAAGCAGGCAACAGTTCCATTAAAGTAACCGTTTCGGGTACGGTGTATGGCGATATGTATGCTGCCGCTTTATTGAACAGGGGCGTTGCGAATGCCGAACTGATAAACGATACGGCTGAAATTACCTGGAGCGATGCCGATTCAACAACCGGAGTTATTGGTATGCAACTAAAGTATACCGATATAAATAACGGTACGCACGACACCCTGGTAAAGGCTGTTTATAAAGACCAGGTAACCAGGTTACCCGATCTGTTGCCTGGTACGCAGGCACAGTACCGTACGTTGTATAAACCGGCTTCCCTGGCCATAGATACATTTACCACCGGTTTTGCCAACCTGCCGGTAAAAGCTGATGTAACGGCTCTATACATTAACAATCCCGGGTCGCCTTTCCTGTTAGATAATGCCCAAAACAGCAACTGGCGATTTGGACAGTTGTTAAACTGGCAATACAACGATGAAGCCCGTAACCGCTATACCTGGGATGCCATCAATGGCGTCGACAATGCCTGTATGACCTTATGGATCTGGGATAACGGCGTTCTTACCAATGGAAAAATCTACCAGACCGTAACGCTGCCTGCCGGCGAATATGTACTGGAGGCTGCCGTATCGAATATTGATAACTCGCTGGAGGCTGCTTATCTTGCTATAGCATCAGGAAACGCATTGCCAGATGTGGCAGATATAACAACTGCTTTAGGGTATGGCAGGTTCACCGATAATTCCAATAAACTGGTATCGGCTTCGTTCACACTTCCAACGGCTGCTACTGTAACACTGGGCGTGGTAGCCAGCATGGCAGTACCTGCACAGCAAACTATAAGGATAAGCAACGTAAAACTGATGAAAAATAAATAATCCGATAAAACGACCATACATGTATAAGATTAAAAAGATCGCTGTTTTTATTCTTTCATTATTGCTATTACAAACAGCCCGTGCCCAAAAGAAGATCGGGAATGAGACGCACGAACAAAAAGTAGAACGCATGGCCTGGTGGACGCACGACCGGTTTGGAATGTTTATTCACTGGGGACTGTATGCGCAGGCTGCGCGTCACGAATGGGTAAAGCGCTGGGAGCGGATGAACAACGAGCAATACCAGCCTTACTTCGATATGTTCAATCCCGATATGTTCGATCCCAAAACGTGGGCGAAACAGGCAAAGGCAGCCGGGATGAAATATGCCGTATTGACCACCAAGCATCATGAAGGCTTTTGTTTGTTCGATTCAAAATATACAGATTATAAATCTACCAAAACCAAAGCAAAGCGCGACCTGGTAAGAGAGTTTGTAGATGCGTTCAGGGCTGAAGGGATCAAGGTAGGTTTTTATTATTCTCTCATCGACTGGCATCATCCTGATTTTACAGTTGATGGCGTTCACCCGTTACAACCCAAAAGCGAAGCTGATTCAGATTATGCCAAAATAAATAAAGGCCGCGACTGGAATAAATATAAAGCTTACCTGCATAACCAGGTGAGGGAATTATTGACCAATTATGGAAAGATAGATATCCTGTGGCTCGATTTCTCCTATCCCAATTCAAACGGGCATGGTAAGGGAAAAAACGACTGGGGTTCCGTGGAATTGTTGAAAATGATCCGGCAACTGCAACCCGGTATTATTGTCGATAACCGGCTCGATCTCGATGAGTATTCAGATGGCGCTGATTTTGCTACCCCCGAACAGGTGAAACCATCGGAATTGCAAAGTGAATATGGCGGATTGCCGTTTGAAACCTGCCAGACCTTCTCCGGATCGTGGGGATATTTCCGGGATGAGAACAGTTGGAAATCGAACCACGAGCTGCTTACCCTGTTGATCACAGCCGTAAGCAAAAGTGGCAACCTGATCCTTAATGTAGGGCCCACTGCCAGGGGATATTTTGATTATCGCGCCGTTCGCGCCCTGGATAGCATTGGGGTTTGGATGAAATATAATCAGCAGGCCATTTATGGTTGTACGCAGGCGCCGGCTGAATATAAAGCGCCTGAGAATACCTTGCTGACCTACAACCCGGTTACTAAAAAAATATACCTGCACCTGATGCAATATAAATATAACCCCTCCACGCTTACATTGCCCGGGTATAAAGGGAAGATAAAATATGCGCAGTTCCTGCATGATAATTCAGAAATAAAATATGAGCCGGTTGGTGATAATTCAAATGATCTGCAAATAAAATTGCCGCAGCAACCGAATATCGAAATTCCCGTTATTGAACTGACTTTATTATAGACGTAGTAAACCTGTCAGCTGCACATAAACAGTTCGGCCGGGCAAGATACCAAAGTGCACCTGACAGGTTTTAACTCTTCAATTATGAAACAATTATTAATAGTATTTCTTTTTTTAACGGGTACCAGACTCCACGCCCAATACGTGCCGCCTAAAGATCCGCTGGTAATAAAAAAGCTGGCTCAATGGAATGATCTGAAATTTGGCCTGTTTATGCATTGGGGCCCTTACAGTCAGTGGGGTGTAGTGGAAAGCTGGAGCATTTGTCCCGATGAGTGGGTGACACGCACCGGCCCCTATGCTAATAATTATTTTGAATATAAAAAGGCGTATGAAAATCTACCCACAACATTTAACCCGGTAGCATTCAATCCGGAGAAATGGGTAAAGGCGGCCAAAGCAGCGGGTATGCGATATGTGGTTTTTACCACTAAGCACCACGATGGGTTTTGTATGTTTGATACCAAACAAACTGATTATAAAATAACCGGTTCGCAAACGCCCTTTTCCCACAATCCAAATAGTAATGTAACAAAAGTCATCTTTGATGCTTTTCGTGCAGCAGGCTTTATGACCGGCGCTTACTTTTCAAAACCCGATTGGCACAGCGAAAATTTCTGGTGGCCCTATTTCCCGCCTAAAGATCATAATGTAAACTACAGCACTACTAAATATCCCGATCGCTGGAAAAAATTCCAGGACTTTACCTACAACCAGATTGAAGAGTTGATGACAGGGTATGGACCGATAGATATCTTGTGGCTCGATGGCGGTTGGGTACGTCCTTCGCAAAAAGAGAATGATCCGTTTAATATGGATATAAATATGCGACGTATTGCGACTATGGCCCATAAATATCAGCCGGGATTAATAATGGTAGACCGTACAGTGTCGGGTGAGTTTGAAAACTATACCACGCCTGAGCAGGAAGTACCTGAAAAGCCATTGACGTATCCCTGGGAAACCTGTATGACCATGGGCAATTCATGGAGCTTCAGTAAGAATGATCAGTATAAAAGCGCTCATCGTTTACTGGAATTGCTCGTAAAGATCGTTTCAAGAGGCGGTAACTTTTTGTTGAATGTTGGTCCCGACGGAAATGGCGATTGGGACCCGGTGGTATATCAACGATTGCAGGACATAGGCGACTGGATGGCCCTCAATGGCGAAGCGATCTATGCTTCCCGGCCCGTAGAGCCTTATTCATCTAACAATATATATTATACGCAGTCGAAGGATAGCAGTAAGATCTATGCCTGCTGGCTTTCCGAAAAGGAAACAGTTGAATTGCCTGCCGTAATTCAAATACCTGTGAATAAACCAGGAAGGCCAAAACGTGTTACGCTGCTGGCAGCGCCTGAACAGAAATTAAAATGGACATATGCCAGTAACCTGGTAACAGTACAGGTGCCGGCAAAGTGGCAACATAATGCTGGTCTTAAGTATAGCGCCGTATTTAAGCTGGAATAAGCGTGCCATCCCGGGCCGGCCGGGATGGCACCCCACCATTCTTTACCAATAGAGCTGGAAGTGCGCAGTTATCAGGCACCGTAATGAAATTATGATTGTTAGGAGATCCCAAACTGATAAAGGTACCACTGCAGCTTATCTGCGGACTGGTAGCCGTGGTTTTGCCATCGCCCAGGGCAATGAGTTTGGATCCTTCCAGCATCAATAAGGTATCTCCTTTGTTGATGCGGATATCTGACCTGAAATAATACGTTTTACCACTTTGTAAAGTTCCTTTCACCGTACCGGTTAGGGTATCGCTGGTAATGAGTTGCCCAACAGCAAATTTCGCCGGTGAAATATCCATCGTTTCCTCCTTATGACAAGCGGATAATGCTACTACAAGCGTTGGTATAATTAGCTGTTTTATATTTTTAATGTTCATTGTATTACATTTTGAATTTTACGCCTAACAAATAATTCGCCCCGTAAGTATCTTTACTGATAAAGGTGTTTTTGCCGATCGTTTGGTGCTGAACATCGCCATTAACGCCATAACCGCTATACGGCTGACGCAGGATAGCCTGCGGGTAAGCCGTTATCGCCTGAAAAAGAAATTGAACCTTGGGCAGGACGAAAGTTTAACCGGGTTTGTGCAGGGGTTGTAATGAAATCCTTATTTTTAAGAAATGATGAGTGATAACAATTCCCTGAAGCGAACATTTAATGAAGTAGCCGGGCTGTATAATGAAATAAGACCCCGGTATCCTGATGCATTATTTGAAAAGCTAATAGAACTGCTCGACCTGCAACCCCGTTCAAGGTTATTGGAGATCGGCCCGGGTACCGGCCAGGCGACCAGGCCTTTGGCAAAGAAAGGATTTGAGATCACGGCCATCGAACTGGGCGCAGACCTGGCGGAAGTAGCGCGCTATGAGTTGCAGGATTATAAAAACGTACAAATAATAACAGGTGCATTCGAAGAGATACCCCTGCCGGAAAGATCATTCGACCTGGTTTTTGCGGCCACTGCATTCCATTGGATCGAACCTTCGGTAAGATTTAGAAAAGCGCATAACCTGTTAAAGAACGGCGGACATTTGGCTATTATTCATACCTATCATACCTCTGACGAAAAGGGAGATGCCTTTTTATATGCTTCTCAACCTATTTATGACAAATACGATTTTACCGACAAACATATAAGGCCGGAATTCCCCAGGGATAAAGACCTGAAGCCAACTGAGATTGATGAAAGCTTATTCAGCTTAAAATATTTTCAATCTTTTCCGGTCGTTATAACCTATAACGCCAAACAATTTGTGAAATTGCTGAATACTTACTCCAATCATCTGGTTGCTTCTCAACCTGTTCAACAGGCTTTTTATGGAGAAATGGAAACGCTGATAAATGAAGAGTTTCAGGGTATAGTTGAGAAGCATTTCTCCATGTCTTTGACTATTGCGGAGAAGATATAGTAAATTGCAGGCATACATGAGCATACGCGGCAAATTTCCAATTGATAAGTGGGACTTTAAAAGTGAATCTGTTTTAATGGATTTGCCTGCTGAAGATTTTGAGTTACTGACAGCCAATAAAACCGAGCAACTTTATTCAAAAGGGGAGATCATCTTCAGGGAGGCCGCTTATCCTTCCGGTATATTTTATATTGTAGAAGGGAAAGTAAAGAAGTATAAAGTAGACAAAGACGGAAGGGAGCAAATTATTTATGTAGCCAACCAGGGCGAGATCCTGGGTTACCATGCTATTCTTTCTGAAGACAGGTATCCCGATTCGGCCGCCGCATTGGAAAAAAGCAGAATAGCATTTATTCCCAAGGAAGATTTCCTGAACACGTTACAGAAATCTTCAGTACTAAGTAAGCGTCTTCTAAAAACCTTAAGCCATGAATTCGCTGTACTGGCTAATAGTATCTCCGCTTTTGCCCAGAAATCGGTAAGGGAAAGACTGGCATTACAACTAATAGTACTTAGGGAAAAATACAAGGTGAATTTTCAACCCGGCATGCCGGTAGAAATAAATATCAGCCGGAATGACCTGGCAAATATTGTAGGAACCGTTCGCGAAAGTGCGGTACGGATCCTGACGGAATTTAAAGAGGCTGGTATTGTACAAACAAAGGGCCGGAAAATAATCGTTCTTGACGTTAACCAGCTTATAAAAATTGCAAACTATAAATAAGCCGGTTTCAAGCCCATCATCCCCCAAAATTGATAAATGTCACTTTTTATGGTGATAAGGGTTACCGCTCCCGGTTATCAAATGAGGTAATTTTGCAACATGTACCAGGCAACATCAGCTTACTCCAACCCGATAGATAAATGGTTTAGAACAGACGCCCAGCTAAACAGATTATACCCTGATTCCATTCAGTTATTGGCGCACAGGCATTGGACACCGTTACAAATTACCCAGCTGGTGGCTCAGTTCCTTGTAACACATCCCGGTGTAAACGTGTTGGATATTGGCAGTGGGGTAGGTAAATTTTGCCTGGCCGGCGCTTATTATAAACCACATGCTTCGTTTTATGGGGTTGAACAACGCAAAGATCTTGTAGCGCATGCAGAGGATGCCAGGGAAATGCTTGGGTTTCAAAATGTTCATTTTATCCATGGTAATATTACCGAACTGGACTTCAGCCAATATGATCATTTTTATTTCTTTAACTCGTTCTACGAAAATCTGATGGATAAGGAAAAGATAGATGACAACATAACCTATTCAACCTATCTGTTCAATTATTATCACAGACAGTTATATAAAAAATTGAACGCAATGCCAATAGGAACTAGGGTGGCCACCTTTCATTGCCTGGATAATAAAATACCGCCGGGTTATCAGGAAGTAGATTCCCAGGTGCAGACCTTATTAAAATTCTGGATAAAAGTATTATAAACGAGATAAACAAAAACGACTGAATATGGGTGCAGCGCAAAAAGTTCAAAAGCCAGGCTATTTATGGAGTCTCTTTCATCATAAATGCGCCCGATGCAGATCAGGAGATATGTTTCAGGAGAAGCATGCTTACCGGTTGAAACATTTTATGAAAATGTATGATAATTGCCCGGTTTGTGATCAGCGTATGGAAATTGAACTGGGGTTTTATTATGGCACAGGGTATGTTAGCTATGCCTTAACAGTGGCATTGTCTGTTACTACATTCGTTGCCTGGTGGGTATTGGTTGGTTTGTCGGTGAATGATAACAGGTTTTTCTGGTGGCTGGGATTAAATATAACGCTCCTGGTTGTACTACAGCCATTTTTAATGCGATTGTCCAGGGCAATATGGTTGTCGTTTTTTGTGCGCTATAATGAAAACTGGCAGGCAGAAACCCAAATAGACAACATAATTCCATAACATTTTATGAAGCCAACTGTAAAAAAGCCGCTTCATCTGCAAGACTGGTTCAGCACTGATGCCCGGTTGCACCAATTGTATCCTGAATCAATAAGATCATTGGCCCGGATGCATTGGTCGCCGTTATACATTATACAAAAGGTAATACCTTACCTGGCGCCAAATGATACAATAAAAGTGTTGGATATCGGCAGCGGGGTAGGTACATTCTGTCTGGCCGGCGCTTTTTATAAACCATCCGTAGCTTTTTTCGGGGTTGAACAGCGAAAGAAATTGATAACACATGCGGAGACTGCCAGAAAAAAACTGGGAATTCCAAATGCCCGGTTTATCCATGGAAATTTTACCCAGCTTAACCTGAACGAGTTTGATCACTTTTATTTCTATAATTCTTTTTTTGAGAACCTGAATGGCGCCGAAAAGATAGATAATGAGATTGTGTATTCAAATGAATTATACAACTACTATAGCATTTACCTGTATAATCAATTGGAAAAAATGCCAGTGGGCACAAGGGTCGCCACTTATTGCAGCTGGGGCGATGAGATACCACCCTGTTACCAATTGGCAGAAACACATTTTGACAATTTATTAAAGCTCTGGATAAAGTTGTGATCTATTAACCGGTGAAACGAGCAATAAAATATTACAGGATCATGTGGCTGCGGTACGATTTTGCCGCGGGCCTGTCTGTTTTTTTAGTAGCGTTACCGCTCTGCCTGGGTATTGCCCTGGCATCAGGCGCGCCCCTGTATGCAGGCCTTTTATCCGGAATGATCGGCGGCCTCATCGTTGCAACCTTTAGCGCCTCTTCACTGGCTGTTTCCGGCCCGGCAGCCGGATTAACAACCTTAGTGGCGTCTTCCATTCTTTCGTTGGGTAGCTACCAGGTCTTTCTGCTGGCAGTTATTATTGCGGGAACTTTCCAGGTACTGCTGGGATTACTGAAGTGGGGTGGTATAGCCAATTATTTTCCATCGGCTGTGATCAAAGGAATGTTAGCTGCCATTGGTATCATGCTGATCGCAAAACAGGTTCCATTGGCATTGGGATATGACAGACCCAACTTCTGGACAAGCGGTTTGCTGGATCTGTTTTCAACCGGGAATATAATAGCATTTCGCCATCATGTTAGTACCGCTTCATTATTGGTCGCCCTGTTCTCCTTGTTGTTACTGGTATTGCTACGACAATCTTTTGCAAGAAAACTCAATTGGGTCCCTGCGCCATTACTCGTAGTGAGTATGGGTATCCTGATCTCGCTTTTATTTGTTAACACCAACAGTGTATTCGCGCTTAGATCGACCCAGTTGGTTAATATTCCTGCTCACCCGTTTTCAAATATTTCCTTTCCTGAATTCAGCCGGCTTTTTGCTGATAAGCAGATCTGGAAAGACGGCCTGGTTATCGGGTTACTGGCTACGTTGGAAACCCTGTTGTGTATTGAAGCAATAGATAAGCTGGACAGGCATAACCGGATCACCCCGGTAAACAGGGAGTTAATAGCACAGGGTATTGGCAATATGGTTTGCGGCTTGCTGGGCGCCATTCCTTTAACCGCAGTGGTTGTACGCGGCGCCGCTAATGTAGATGCGGGCGCCAGAACTAAAATGGCTGCCATTACCCACGGCATCCTGTTGTTACTGGCTATTGTACTGATCCCTTTTGTCTTGAATTGGATCCCGTATGCATCCCTTTCCGCCATTTTGATTATTACTGGTTATAATCTTACCCAGCCTAAACTGTATAAAAATATGTTCAGCCTGGGGTGGAAGCAGTTTCTGCCATTTATACTGACCATCGTAATGATCCTGGCAACCGATCTTTTGATTGGGGTAAGTATAGGTTTATTGCTGTCTGTTTATTTTATAGTTCAAAACAACTTCAGGGCGGAATACAGGATCAGCAGAACGGTTATAAAGGGGATAGAAACCGAGCTGATCAAATTGAACAGCAATGTGACTTTTCTGAACAAGGTAAAATTAAAAAGAGCGTTGGATGAAGTTCCGGAGAACAGTGTATTAACGATCGATGGCAGCGACTGTAATTTCGTTGACTACGATATTCTTGAAATAATAAGCGAATTTGAAAATAAAGCAAAAGACAGGCAC